>JAUXUR010000073.1 GCA_030680745.1 Alphaproteobacteria bacterium | reverse complement strand
CCAGACTCGCAAACGGGTTCTTCAAACACCAATGCTTCGACGGCCTCCAGGTCGCACAAGCTTTTTATACACATGTTTGCGAATTTGGTCATTCCTTTTAAGTCCGACCCTTTTAGGTGGTGGGAAACTCGCAATGACGAGTGGGGAGAGTAATTTTTATTGTTTCATTGGTTCGATTATTTTTAAAAAATACTAAGCGTATCATCCCAAAGCATCGTGCGCTGCCATCACGGCTGCATTCATAATATCTGTCACGCTCGCCCCCATGGATACAATCTGAGCAGATTTATCAAGACCAACCAACAATGGTCCAATGACGCTTGCACGACCTAATTGATGAAGCAATTTAACCGAGATATTGGCGCTGTGAAGGCCTGGCATGATCAAGATATTGGCAGGACCTGACAATCGAGTGAATGGATATAGTTTGATGAGTTCGTGGTCGAGTGCGACATCAGCTGCCATTTCGCCATCATATTCAAAATCAACATTCCACTTATCAAGAATTGCAATCGCTTTTTTAAGACGCTCTACTTTTTCAGTTGGTGGATTGCCATAAGTTGAATAGGATAAAAGGGCAACACGTGGTATATGGCCCATTTTACGGGCTTTGGCAGCGCTTTGAATGGCGATCGATGCAATTTGTTCAGCACTTGGTGTATCATTGACAGATGTATCGGCGATAAAGACGGTTTGGTCTTTGGATACAACAATGGATAAGCCAAAAACTTGTGCGCCTGGTCGAGGATTTAAAACCATAGACATCGATTGGAAAATTTGTGTGTAGTGGCGCGTGATGCCCGTGACCATCGCATCTGCGTGACCATTAGCAACCATGCAAGCTGATAAAACATTACGATCGTGATTAACAAATCGTTTGCAATCCCGATGTAAATATCCAAAACGTTGCATACGATTATAGAGGAAATCGATATATTGCTCGCGATGTTTATCCACACTTGCGTCATGAATGGTAAGTTCTTCCGGTAAATCAAGCTTTAATTCCAGCACTTTTTTCTTAATACGTTCAGCATAACCAATCAAAATGGCTTTGCCATAGCCGCCATGACAATAGCTAATGGCAGCGCGAATCATGCGCTCTTCTTCGCCTTCAGAAAAAATAAGGGTGCGTGGTCTTTGGCGGACTTCTTCGAAAATGCGCTGCATATTGGCGAATATGGGATCGGTTCTGCCGCTTAAAGTGCGTCTATATTCAGTGATATCAATAGGTTTACGCGCAACGCCTGTCTCCATCGCAGCTTTTGCAACGGCCAAGGGGATTTCAACAATGAGTCTTGGGTCAAAAGGCACAGGAATGATGTAATCCGGGCCATATTGAAGCAATCGGCCTGAATAAGCGCTGCCTACTTCTTCTGGCGCCCCATAACGGGCTAATTTCGCGAGGGCGTGCGCTGCTGCAATCTTCATTTCGTCGTTAATTGTGGATGCTCTGACATCGAGTGCGCCACGGAAAATATAGGGAAAACCTAATACATTATTGATTTGATTGACGTAATCAGATCTACCAGTTGCGATGATCGCATCATCCCTGATTTTTTTGACGTCTTCGGGTGAAATTTCAGGATCCGGATTGGCCATCGCAAAAATGATGGGTTTTGCGGCCATGGATAGGACCATATCGGGGGTCACGGCCCCTTTAACGGAAAGACCTAAAAAGACATCAGCGCCTTCTAATGCTTCGGCCAAGGTTCTTTTATTTGTTTCAACGGCATGGGCTTCTTTCCATTGATTCATGCCCTCTTTACGGCCTTTATAAATCGTGCCCTTTGTATCGCATAAAATGATGTTTTTAGAGGGTACGCCTAATTTTTTAAGAAGCTCCGTACAAGCAATACCCGCAGATCCAGCACCATTAACAACAATTTTTGTTTTTTCAAGCGTTCTGCCTGTAATATCAAGCGCGTTTATAAAACCAGCGGCGGCAATAATGGCCGTACCATGTTGGTCGTCATGAAAAACGGGGATATCGAGCTTTTCTTGAAGTGCTTTTTCGATGAGAAAACATTCAGGCGCCTTGATATCTTCAAGATTAATACCGCCAAAACTTTTGCCTAAAAAGCGAATGGAATTTACAAATTCATCCACATTTTCAGTATCGACTTCAAGATCAATCGCATCAATATCGGCAAATCTTTTAAAAAGAACCGCTTTACCTTCCATGACAGGTTTTGAGGCGAGTGCCCCTAAATTGCCAAGACCAAGCACTGCCGTCCCGTTCGAAATAACAGCGACAAGATTACCTTTAATGGTGTAATCGTAGGCTTTCGAGGGGTCTTCGTGAATTTTCAAGCAAGGTATAGCAACGCCTGGGGAATAGGCCAATGACAAATCACGTTGCGTTGTTAAGGGTTTTGATGCCATAATTTCAATTTTGCCTGGACGCCCATTTGCGTGCAAATCCAAGACTTCTTGTTCCGTAATATGTATTCGTTTTTGATCCATGATCTCAATATTTCAGTGACACAATGACTATCAGCCAGTATAAGTGTTATTAGAGCAACTTACAAACATTGGTTTATCAAAAATGTCGGATATTATCCAGAATGAAATTCAAAATTCAGGTCATTCAACGCCGTTAATGACGCAATTTTTTGAAATAAAAGAAAAATATGAAGGTTATCTTTTGTTTTTTAGGCTGGGTGATTTTTACGAGCTTTTTTTTGATGATGCAGTGATTGCAGCCAATGAATTGAATATCGCGCTTACCAAAAGGGGAAAGCATCAGGAAGTCGAAATTCCGATGTGCGGCGTGCCTGTCCATGCGCATGAAGCTTATTTACAAAAGCTTATAAAAGCTGGTCATAGGGTTGCTATTTGTGAACAAATGGAAGATCCCGCTGAAGCCAAAAAGCGTGGGGCTAAATCAATTGTAAGACGAGATGTTGTGCGTCTTATAACGCCTGGTACGTTGGTTGAAGAAGATTTGCTCAATGCGCGTGACCATAATTATTTGTTGTCATTCGTGGAATATAAAGGACGGGTAGGGCTTTCGTGGGTAGATATATCCTCTGGTAATTTATCAACGACGAATATTCCTTTTGATCAGGCCGAAAATTATTTGATGCGCCTTGACCCTAAAGAAATGCTGGTCTCTGAAAAACAAATTCAAAATCCAGATCTGTTCGAATTTTTACGTGTGTTTAAGCCGATATTAAGTCCGCAACCGCCTAGACGCTTTGATCAATCCTATGCTGAAAAACGTCTTTTGTCTTTTTATCAAGTGCAAGCAATTGATAGTTTTGGACAATTTTCAAATTTAGAGATCATCGCATTAGGATCCTTAATTGATTATCTCGATTTAACGCAAAAAGGGAATTTGCCCAGGCTTTCAAAGCCACGGCAGATAAAACCAGAGACTTATCTTGATATTGATCCTTCGACACGCCTTAATTTGGAATTATTGAAATCGCTTAATGGCACCAAAAAAGGATCGCTATTAGAAACGCTTGACGAAACACAAACGTCTCAAGGCGCGCGATTGCTTGCAGGTTTCATCAGCAATCCTTTGCGGACACCAGCACATATTAATGCACGTCTTGATTGTGTTTCGTATTTTGTGGCAGAAACCGCCACTCGCACTTCTTTACGTGAAAAACTCAATAATATTGCAGATTTTGAGCGTTCTTTATCGCGTATTGTGTTGAATCGCTTTAAACCGCGAGATCTAGGTGCATTGAAAGATGCACTCCACCACGCGATGCATATTAGGGATGTGTTGGCAACATTAGAAAAACCAGATTTACTTCAAAAAATTAGTCAGAATTTATCCAATCACGATATTCTTTTGGGGCTATTGGATACGACACTTGCACATGAATTGCCGATTCATTTGAAAGACGGTGGTCTTATCCAAAAAGGGTATGATGCAAGTCTTGACGAATGTCGTCTAATTCGTGATGAAAGCGCCAGATTAATCGCCAATCTTCAGGCTGATTATATTAAACAAACAAATGTTAACACTTTAAAGATAAAACATAATAATATTCTTGGTTATTTTGTTGAAGTGACCGCTTTGCAAAGTGACAAACTAGCGAACGCGCAGTTTTTTCATCGTCAATCGCTTGCAAATGTCGTTCGTTTTTCAACCAAAGAATTATCCGAACTTGAAGTGAAGATCAGTAAAGCAGGAGAGCAAGCCTTAGGGATTGAATTTGAAATTATTCAAATGCTTGTAGGTAAAATTCAAGAAGAAGCAGATATTATCGCGAATACATCGCAATCAATCGCCCTGTTAGACGTGTTGCTTAATTTTGCATATTTGGCACAAAGTCGACATTGGGTAAAACCTATTATTGATGATTCACGAATGCTCGATATCAAAAAAGGGCGTCATCCCATTGTTGAAAAAGCGTTGATCGCCCAAAAAGCAGATCCTTTTGTCCCTAATGATTGCGTGTTAAGTCCTGATGAGTATATTTGGCTGATCACTGGCCCCAATATGGCGGGTAAAAGTACGTTTTTACGTCAAAATGCGTTGATCGTTATTTTAGCGCAAATGGGTTGCTTTGTACCGGCGAGTTTTGCACATATTGGTATTGTTGATCGCTTGTCATCAAGGATTGGGGCATCCGATGATTTAGCACGTGGCAGGTCTACTTTCATGGTGGAGATGGTTGAAACGGCTGCAATTTTAAATCAAGCGACACCTCATTCTTTAGTAATTTTGGACGAAGTAGGGCGGGGGACCTCAACTTTTGATGGTTTATCGATTGCGTGGTCGAGCCTTGAATATCTCCATAATGTGAATAAATGTCGTACACTTTTTGCAACCCATTATCATGAATTAACGCAATTATCCGAAACATTGCCAGCTTTAGGTTGTTACACGGTAAATGTCAAAGATTGGGAAGATACAATTATTTTTTTGCATGAAGTGATTAAGGGAAGTGCTGATAGATCTTATGGGATTCATGTGGCACAATTGGCAGGATTGCCAAAACAGGCTATTGATCGTGCACAACAAATCTTAGCCCTTCTTGAAGGTAAGGAAAAATTGAAAGAGGGTGATCATATGATTGATTTGCCCTTATTTAAAGAAAAATTATCGTTGGCCAAAGAAAATGTGATCCCTGAGCAATCGGTGGTTGATACCATTTTAAACAATATCGTGTTAGACGAATTAACGCCCATTAAAGCATTTGATATTTTGGTGAATTTGATCGGGAAGACAAAAGAAAAAATTAGTCAATAACTTCTTCTTTTGTGATAAGCGGAATTTTCCACTCGCCTGTTTTGCCAGTGAATAAACCAGGACGTTTAGGAGGATTTCCATCATCTTTACGTATTGTTGGTTCGTAATGCGTGCATGCACTTAGACTTAAACATAATATGAAAAAATACAAAAATCGCATTTTTATTCCTAAGGATTATTGACGATAATCGATATTAAGGGGATTTGAATTTTTATGGAAGCAAAAAAGAAGGGGCGATTGCCCCTTCTGGTCGTTTAATTACTGATCATCAAAACCTTCATCTTCTAAAGATAATTCTTCTTCAATAGCTTGCTGTAAGCCATCAAGGCTGGGTATGGTTTCTAGAATTTTAGTAACACGAATTTTTTCAAAGTTGAGTGCAAGCGTTAAATAATCATGGGTGTATTGTGCTGCATCATATTCTTTTTTATATTGATCATCTTTCATAGCATTAAAATGATCTTTGAAAGTATCGTGTTCTATTAATATTTCAGGTTTCATAGCTTCTGTTGTGAAATCAAGATCTTCGTTGCGTGAATTTCTTTTACCAGTTTCGTATTTTTTTAATAGGAAATACCACTCAGTTGTTGCGTCAAGGTTTTCTTGTATTAATTTTTGAATGTTTTCAATTTTTGTCAAATTACCACAGTTTTTTGCACCATCAATGATATTAAGTATTTGTTCCTTTCTTGTGAAAAATTCAGTAGAAAGTGCATGTTGCATTATAGCCGAAAAAACCGGTCTTTTTTGGCCTTTTTCTAAAATTTTGACAAGAAATTCATTTGGTAGGGCGCTTATTTTGGATGAAAGTTCATCCCAAATTATTTCAGGGGTATTTTTTAAGACACAAGGATAATTTTGTAGGTATATGAGGTAGCCTAAATTTAATTTTAAATTTTCAATTGATGGAAGCTTGTTTATTATATCGTCAGCATATGTTTCTTCATTTTCGAATAATGCTTTAATGCTTTTATCTTCAAGGAATAAATTGTATAATTTTTCAAATCCTGAACAATCAAATGAAGCATCAAGATCCATGTCTTGTTCGTAATGGTCTTTTTCAACAAGAACTTTATCTATACTTTCTTTTCGATTTTCTTCTTTTTCAATTAATGTATTAACACATTCTTGCAATCCATTAATATGATTATCAACAGCATCTAATTTTTTTATAGATTTTTGATCGTCTATAATTTTGAACAATTCTTCTTTTGTGTTCTCTAAATAAGCAACTATTTTTTTATAAAAAGGTTTTGAAAAAGAAGTTTCTTTTTCCTTTGCTGAGATCAGTATATTGTTCCAAAAGTTAGACTTAAGAGCATCTTTTTTATAACCTAGATCAGTTCTTGTGCCGTCTGCATAAACGCGAATTTCTCTGTTGTATTGTGTTTTTTTAAAGATGGATGGGTTTTTTGATGGGTTCTTTGTAGCTTTGTTGATTGCTTCCATACGTTCTTTGAAATCTTCAATATCAATATTTGTTAATTTAATAACAATTTCGGTCCATGAAAATAATGATGGAATATAATACTTGTAGGTAAGTTCCATAAAATCATTGTCTTTTTGATAGGAAGCTTTAACAAATTTAAGATTGTCTCCAAATGTTGAAACAGGGTTTAAAAAAGTTGGAATCCAGCTGCTTATGCTTTGTCTGATCTCACCGGGTATAGATTTTTTTTGATTGTCGTCGATTGTATAAACAAACCGATTGTAAGTTGCTTTCCCTACATCCCTGAGTGTTGTAAAAAGCTCCCAATTCATTTCGCGAGGTGCAAATACTTCGATAAATCTATATAAAGAGGATTCTTCTCTTGTATCTGCGGATGAAGACGAAGACGAAGACGAAGAAGAAGAAGAAGACGAAGACGAAGAAGATGACGAAGACGATTCTGTCGTGGAAGTAGGTGTGATTTCAAATGTAAATGCGTTTGAATCTTGATGTGTAAAAATCAAGAAAGAAGCAATTACGAATGCGGTGCGTGAAAAAAGTTTAAGTTTCATTGTGAATCTCCATAATTAAAAACATTTAAATCTAAGTAAACGTAGCAAGAAATAACTAAAAAGTCAACTAATTATTTATTAATTTTTTTTTATAGTTTAAATTCTAAATATAGATAAAAATAATATTTAGTCTTTTGTGTATATGTGTAATTATTAAAGTAAAAAATTTTTTAATTTAATTTTTATTTTATCGAAAGATTGTGAAGTTAAAATTTTTTTTAAATTAATTTGATGAAAATATCATTTTTTAACAAAAAAAGTTTTTTATGATAAAAATAAAGCAATCTTGTAGGCAATTCATAAATTTGATGTGTTGTAAAATTCAATTTTTTTTATCGTATAATCCAAAAAATGCCATAAATAAAAAAAGTTGAATTATATTTTGTTAAATGTAAATCTAATTAAAGAATTACATGCATATTAAATAAAAAACAAATAAAACAATATCTCAAATTTCAGTTAATTTTTTGACCTTTAAATCACAAAGACTCGGAGATTTTTTAAACTTTGGTCTCAATAGCTTGATTTTGTCAGCAAGCATGGCTAGGATAAAGTTAACCGAAACAAGTTTACAAGGACCGATGAATAAAAAGCTTTTAAAAACCTCTGCTTTTTTTGCAGTGACATTCCTTCTCGCCGCCTGTTCAACAAGACAGCAAGAGGATCCTACACGCAAAAATGCACAATTTTGTGGCTCTTACACGCCTGTACCTGATACAGCTAAACGCGATTATACCCAAAGGGATCCGCGTTATAAAGTTGGTAAACCTTATAAAATAAAGGGTAGATGGTATTATCCTTGCGAAGATTTCGAATATGAAGAAGTTGGCAAGGCCTCATGGTATGGACCAGGGTTTCATGGCAAAAAATCAGCCAATGGTGAACGCTATAATATGCATTCAATGACAGCAGCGCATCGAACATTGCCCTTGCCAAGTCTTGTTGAAGTGACCAATCTTTCAAATAATCGTAAAGTTGTTTTAAAAGTTAATGATCGTGGACCTTATGCTAAGGACCGTATTATCGATGTATCACATGCGGGTGCGAAACAGCTTGGTTTTATAGGTCATGGGACGGCTCAAGTGCGTGTTCGAATTTTAAAAGAAGAAAGCATGCGTTTTGCAGGTCTTTCAACTAAAAATGCACCAAAGTCAGTAGGTCCTCGCAATAATAACAATATCAAAAATCAACGTAATAATTCAAACAATGGGTTGGATGAACGTATTGATAATACATTCCCATGGCAACAACCAGTTCAATTAGCTGAATTGTCTGAAAAAGGGGATGATGCCCAAATTCAACGTGATTTAGGGTATATGCCTATTCCTCAAAAAGGGGGTAAAGTCCAATCGAGTGTGCATAAACCTCAAATGCCAACATTAGCGCCTATTGCACCTAAAATTGCACTAACAGCGCCTATTCAGCTAGCTTCTTTGAAAAAAGAACAATTTACGCCTGTTGATCATGCGGGTACACATATTACCTCGACAAAACCTTTTTATGTACAAGCCGGTGCTTTTTCAAATTATGAAAATGCTCAAAAATTTAGCCAAAAGCTAAACGATCAGAAGACAGCTAAGTTTCCACCTGCTTTTATCATATCTGCTCATATTCAGGGTAAAAACATTTATAGAGTACGAGTAGGCCCTGCAAAAACTTCTCTTGAAGCAAACCAACTTCTTGGTAAAATGGTCCATCAAGGTTATAGTGATGCCAAGATTGTTTCAGAAGGATAGTTTTCTATGTATAAAAGTTCGTATGTAAGCGCTTTTAAGCCTTTATTTTTTGTGCTCGTTGCGTTTTTTGCATTGGACCTTTTTGCTATAGATGTGCCGCCTACTGGTGACATTGAAACACACGCCAAACAAGTTTTATTGATCGATAAAGAAACAGGCACTGTTCTTTTTGAACGAAATCCAGATGAATTGATGGCGCCATCTTCTATGAGTAAACTTATGCTTGCTTATATGGTTTTTGACCGACTTAAAAATGGCAAAAACAAAATGACTGATGAATTTACAGTCAGTAAAGAAGCTTGGAAGATGAGGGGCTCTCGTATGTTCCTCAAAGCTGATTCAAAAGTGACGTTGGATCAATTGATTCATGGTCTCGTCGTTCAATCAGGGAATGATGCAGCGATTGCTTTGGCCGAAGGCTTGTATGGCAGTGAGCAAAATGCTGTTGATAAATTCAATCAAAAGGCTAAAGATCTAGGTCTTAAACATAGTCATTTTGGGAATGTAACAGGTTTGCCTAATCCTGAACATGTGATGACGGCGCGTGACCTTTCGATTTTAGCCAATCGAATTATGGATGATTTTCCAGAATATTATCCTCTTTTTTCGATAAAAGAATATAATTACAATAATATTACGCAACCCAATCTAAATCCATTGTTGAAGCTTGACCAACCTGCAGATGGTCTTAAAACAGGTCATACGGATAAGGGTGGTTATGGGTTGGTTGCATCAATTGAACGTGGTGGTCGCCGACTTGTGCTTGTGATCAACGGTCTTAAAACCATGTGGAATCGTGAGCAAGATTCAAAACATATTGTGGAATGGGCTTTTAGCAAATATAAAAACTATCGACTTTTCCAACCATTCGATGTTGTCGATGTGGCAGATATTTGGTTGGGGGATAAACCCTCTGTCCAGCTTATCATTAAAGATAAAGTCGTTGTGAATATGTTGAAAAAATCTAAGCAACAATTAAAGGTTGAGCTTATCTATGATGCGCCACTTGTAGCACCTTTTAATAAGGATACCCCTGTTGGTCAGGTGAAAGTAACAGCGCCAGGCGCGCCTGTTAAAGCCTATCATCTTTATCCCGCAGAAGATTCCTCTAAATTAAGAGGATTTTCGCGCGTTAAAGCTGCTTTCAATTATCTTCTTTTTGGTGCGGATAAAAGGCAATTTCCAACGACAACTGAAGTAACAGATAAAAATGATAATAAAGAGAATATCAAAAATAATGTCAGTGAAACAAAGAAATTTCCTGAAGATATGACACCAAAAGCATAAATGAGCCATCAAATAGACAAAAAAGGTTTCTTCATCACCTTTGAGGGTGGTGAAGGCGCTGGTAAATCAACTCAAATCACAAAATTGCGCGTTGCCTTTGAACAAAAAGGGTATGATGTCATTCAGACGCGTGAGCCGGGCGGTTGTCCTGAAGCCGAACAAATTCGTGATCTTATTCTCAAAAGTGAGCAGCATCATTTCGATCCTTTAAGCGAAACATTGCTACTTTATGCTGCACGTTATGAGCATGTTAAAAAGAGAATTCAACCAGCGCTTGATGCAGGTAAAATTGTTTTATGTGATCGTTTTGCTGATTCAACTTTGGTCTATCAAGGTTATGCGGGTGGATTGTCTTTATCGTTGTTGGAGACTCTTTATACGCTGATTATAGGGGATCTTAAGCCTGATCTGACCTTTGTTTTAGATCTGCCTATTGAGGTAAGTTCTGAGCGTACGCAAAGTCGAGGTTTACCCCAGGATCGTTTTGAAAGCAAAGAACATGATTTTCATGAAAGCTTAAGGCATGGCTTTCTGGATCTTGCAAAAAGATATCCTGAAAGAATGATTGTGATTGATGCATCAGGCACGATAGAGGATGTCTTTCAGCAGATTTTAGAGGCTTTAAAGGAAAAAAAAGGCACTGCATTTGCAATGCCTTGCCTATATTAGCAATAAACATCAAATTTTATTTTATGAGCCCATTCAGGTAAATCGCTTGTAGAAAAACAAATTCTTGTATTTTTTGTATTTGATAATGTAATATTTTCTATTTTTTTAAGATGTTCGATATTTGAAAATAGTGCGTTAATCTTATTGAAGACTTTTAATTCATAATCTGTTTCATCGCAACCAAAGTAACAAAATATTTTTTTGATCCAAGGGAAATAAATAAGCAATTCATTAAAAGTTTCAGGGTGTAAATATGAGAAATTCATGTTACTAAGCGAAAAATACTCAAAGTTTTTGACAAGCTCAATTTCATCTTCATGAAAAGATCTATAATTTAAATATTCGATATAATCATCGTTAATATCAAAATCATCACTAGGATTAATTATATCATTGGTATTAATTTCGTTTGAAGGATCATAATAATCATCACTTTCAGCTTGTGACACGTATCCAAAATGGCTCAATAATTTTATATTGAAGCTTTCTGATACTGCTTTAATGATGTTTTTTCTTCTTGTTGCTTTATCAATTGTACCATTGTTGAATGCAGTATTTATGACATCAATTTTTGCTAATAAGTGTATTCTTTTTTGTACTTTTTCTTGATCATTTAATGAATAATAAGGGTTTTGATAACGATCATGAAAATAGCTTCCATCATCGACAGGATCTTCATATTCAGTATCATCAATTTCATTACTATACTCATTATCAACAATTATATTATTATTGTTTTCTTGATTATCGATTACAATGTTTTCTTCAGTAGTACAAAATATTTTGGTAACGTTTTCATCTTCAGTTGTTTCAAATTTTTTTCTTTTACCTAATTTAATGTCATCATTATCATCATCATTTCCAGCAGCATTGACCGTGAAATTTAAAAGGGTAAGTAAAGCGATAGAGTATATTTTTAACTTCATTTTAACATCCATTTAATCATTAATTGTTTTAATATAGTGCGCTATTGCTGACATATAGTCTATATATTTATTAATAATATATAGAGGGTTGATTGTATTCCATCTTTTAATTTGTTTTGGATCTGCTTGTTGCGTTAACTTCAGGGCGTATGCAAAGTCGAGGTTTACCCCAGGGTCGTTTTGAAAGCAAAGAACAGGATTTTTATGTGCGTTTAAGACAAGGCTTTTTGGATCTTACCAAAAGATATCCTGAAAGAGTGATTGTGATTGATGGATCAGGCACGATAGAGGATGTTTTTCAGAAGATTTTAGAGGGTTTAAAGGAAAAAAAGGCATTGTATTTGCAATGCCTTGCCCTTACTAGTTAGTAACAAAATTTATTTTATGAGCCCATTTAGGTAAATCCTTTTTACAAACACTCATTCTTGTATTATTTGTATTGGATAATATAATTTTTTCTATTTTTTTAAGATGTCTGATATTTGAAAATAGTGCGTCAATCTTATTGAAGATTTTTAGTGCATAATCTGATTTTTGGATACCAAAGTTACAGGTTATTATTTTGATCCAAGGGAAATAAGTAAGCAATTCATTAAAAGTTTCAGGATGTAAATATCTCTGATTCAAGTTATGGAGCGAAAATTGCTCATATATCATGCGAGGCGGACGATTCGAATTTTGAGGCTTCAAAAATGCATATAAATTAGAATACAAATTATTATTAGGATTAATCATATCGTCTTTAAAATTAATTACATCGTTGGTATTAATGTCTTCTAAATGATTATTATTTTGGAATCCATGTCCAAAATGGCTCAATAATTTTATATTGAAGGATTCTGAAACTGCTAGAATGATGTCTCTTCTTCTTTTCATTTCATCGGGTATAACATCTGGGTTATTGATTGTATCACTTTTGAATGCAGTATTTATGGTATCAATTTTTGATACTAATAACATTCCTTTTTTCCATTTTTCAAGATCAGTTAATAAATTATAAAAATTTTGATAGTGATCATGAAAAAATGTTCCGTCATCTGTAGGATCTTTGTTTTCTTGATTATATTCATTATCATCAATTATATTATTATTGTTTTCATTGTCGTATTCATTATCATCAATTATATTATTATTATTGTTTTCATTGTCGTATTCATTACCATCAATTATATTATTATTTTTTTTCTTGTCATGTTCACAATCATCAATTGTCTTATTGTTATTTATCTCATTATCGCTTGCAATATCGTCTTCTTGCGCAGGACAAAATCTTTTGGCAATGTTTTCATCTTCAGTTGTTTCAAATTTTTTTCTTTTACGCGATTTGCTGTTATTATCATCATCATTTCCAGCAGCATTGACTGTGAAATTTAAAAGAGTAAGTAAAGCGATAAAGTATATTTTTAACTTCATTTTAACATCCATTTAATCATTAATTGTTTTAATATAGTGCATCATTGCTGACATATAGTCTATATATTTATTAATAATATATAGAGGGTTGATTGTATTTCATCTTTTAATTTGTTTTAGATTTGCATGTTGCGTTAAGTTCAGGACGTATGCAAACTTGAGGCTTACCCTAAGATCGTTTTGAAAGCAAAGAACAAAATTTTCATGTGCGTTTAAGAAAAGGTTTTTTGGATCTTGCCAAAAGATATCTTGAAGAATGATTGTCATTGATGCATCAAGCACGATAGAGGATGTTTTTCAGAAGATTTTAGAGGGTTTAAAGGAAAATAAGGCATTGCATTTACAATGCCCTATTTTTTATTTTAATGTTTAAATAATAGTAATTTTTTCTATTTTATGAACCCATTCAGGCAATTTTTCTTTATCGATGTTTGTGTCTTCTATGCCCTTTAATTTAAGTTCTTTTATCATAGGAAGATGTTCAATATTAGGAAACACTGGATTAATTTTTTTGAATACATTTTCTTTGTACCCGTGTTCATCGCAATAAAAATTACAATTTATTTTTTTGATCCATGGAAAATAAACAAGAAATTTATTAAAATTTTCAGGATGAAGAAATGTAGCGTTTGTGTTTTGTATAGAAAAATACTCAAAATTCTTTATAAATTCAATGTCTTTTTCTTTAAATTTTTGATGTAAATATTCAGCATGTTCGTCATCAAACTCAAAGTCTTCTGAAGGATGAATGATATCATTCGTATTAAGGTCAATAGATCCACTCATTAATCCTCCATCACGTCCAAAATGATATAATAATTTTACATTAAAACTTTCTGAAACCGCTAGAATGATGTGTTTTCTTCTTGTTATTTCATCGATTGTACCGTTTTTAAATTCGCTATTTATGTCTTCAATTTTTATCTTCAATGATTTTTCTTTATCTTGCTTTTCATTGTCACTTAATAAATAGTACGAATTTTCATAAATATCGTGAAAATCCCATCCCGTATCTTCTTCATTTTCTGTTTCTTCGTTAGAGGCATTTATACGAAACATATTAGTAAAAACCATGTTGTTATTAATATAATCAATAACCTCTCCAACGGTAACTTCATTTCTGTCAACTGTGTTTTCTTCTTCATTTTTTGTAATTTCAGAATATTCGTATTTAACTATTTTACGAACCCATTCAGGCAAATTTTCTTTATCGATGTTTGTGTCTTCTATGCCTCTTAATTTAAGTTCTTTTATCAGAGGAAGATGTTCGATATTAGGAAACACTGCATTAATTTTTTTGAATACATTTTCTGTGTACCCACTTTCATCGGAATAAAAATCACAATTTATTTTTTTGATCCATGGAAAATACAAAAGAAATTTATTAAAATTTTCAGGATGAAGAAATGTAGCGTTTGTGTTTTTTATAGAAAAATACTCAAAATTCTTTATAAATTCAATATCTTTTTCTTTTAATTTTTGTTGTAAATATTGAGTATGTTTATCATCAAACTCAAAGTCTTCACAAGGATGAATGATATCATTCGTATTAAGGTCAGTATATCTATACGTTAATTCTCCTTCACGTCCAAAGTGATATAATAATTTTACATTAAAACTTTCTGAAACTGCTAGAATGATTTGTCTTCTTCTTGCTGTTTCATCGATTGCACCGTTTTTAAATTCGGTGTTTATGTCTTCAATTTTTATCTTTAATGATTTCTCTTTATCCTGCTTCTCAATATCACTTAATAAATAATACGGATTTTCGCAAATATCGTGAAAATCCCATCCATCATCTACTTCATTTTCTGTTTCTTCGTTAGAGGCATCTATAAATTCCCCAACGGTAACTCTATTGCTGTTAAGTGTATTTTCTTCTTCATTTTTGTTAATTTCAGAATATTCGTATTTGACTAGATTATTATTATTATTTTCTTCAAGACATTTTTTTTTTGATGGATGGTCGTTTTCTTCGGGAAGGGGTCTTTTGGCAAGATTGTCTTCATCTCCAGCAGCATTTACCGTATAATTGAGCAATGTTAGCAAAGCTAATAAGCATATTTTTAGTTTCATTTTAATTTCCTGTAAAAAACCATTATCGTAACAAAAAGTACAGCATTGCACACCTATTGTAAAGAAGTCATTTTATTTACCTCTTTAATAAGGTTGATTTATTTTAATAATATTGTATTTCATTTAGAATAAGTTAAGTGTTTAGGTGGCACCAATTTGTTTTCCTGGATCTGGTTCGAGTCCTTCGGACTCTTACTTATCCAGGGAAACAAAAGGGAGTGGTAGTTTTTAAATTTTTAATGTGAACCCCATCGTAAAAGATAAACCGGGCGCTGTTGAATCATAGACTTCTGAATATTTTTTATTGAATATATTTTCTATTTTTCCATGTAATTTTAGATATTCTTTGATGCTATAATTCATAGCACTATCTAGAACGAAATTGCCTTTGATGAGCTCTGGTCCTGATATATATTTGGATTGGTAGCGAGGATAAATACACAACGTCATTTTTTCTACGGGGGTTAGTTCAACACTTGTGCGTACGACATTTCTAGGCGTTAAGGGTTTTAATCCTTTGTAGGTTTGACGATTTTGCACATGTTGATAATACAATGATATTTTGAGTGGATCAAATAATTGTGCTTCGAAACCTAATTCAATGCCTTTTGTTTTATAGTTTTTTTCTGTGTTGTATTTATAAGTTTTGAAATCAAATGCCAGCGGATGAACGATTTTATTTAAAAAAACATTTGCTTCTACTTTTAGTTTTTGATCCCAGAAATATGAAGTAATGCCTGCATCAATGGCTCTGTTCTCTTCAATACACAAATCAGGATTTCCAGAATATTTATCATAAAGTTCAAAGAAACTAGGTCGTTTAAAACCGCGCGCAAAGGAAGCGTTTATAAAAAGATTTTTTTCAATAAGTTCAATTTGATTTGCCAGGGAATAGCTAGCTTTTCCTTTTAAATGTTCATAATAACGAATACCCGCATTGGATTGAAGCCAATGGATAGGTTTTAGGTTTAGCTGTGTATAAACGCCATTTTGATGTTCATTTTTTTTGAAATCTTTATCAATATTGGCTTTATCTATAACTTTGTCGCCGCCAATGTCTAAGATGTAATTTTCTGCTAATGTAAAGATTGATTGATATTCAAAAGTAGTTTTTTTACCCCAAATGGAATAGGGATTTTTTTTATAAGAATGATAATGTCTTTCGTGAACAGCATGATTTATAGCAATTTTTTGAAGCCATTCTTGATCTTTTAAAAAGGAGAATTCAGCCTCGCTTCTGCCTAAAAAAAGCTTATGTCGTAAATGATCATGAAACCATCCTTTTCGATTGTCTATATTTTGATTTTCATGTTGATATAAACTTGAAAAACCGCATTGAAAGCGATCACTTGGTTTTATGGTGGACGCAATATTTGTATTCTTATTGCTATAATTTTTACGTGTTTTTTCTTTAAATTGGTCTTGTAATTTTTCGTGTCCTTGTGTTGCGAGTTTTGTGCCACCCACTAAAAAATCAAAATTGGTATCTGCATAAGAAGTTGTTAAATGTTGGTGCGCTAAACCATGGGAGCCAAAATCTTCACGCGTTTTTAAGTGCCATCCCATTTTAGGTTTCGCTTTTTCAAGAATGATCCCACCGCTTAAAACAGGATCAGGGCTTTTTATAAAATGAGGGCCCTTAATGATCTGAACTTTTTCAATATCATCAAGCAAGAATCCGTCAATCCATGAAGCGTTATCGAGTGCACTAGGATCATTAAGGTTTATGCCATTGTAAAAAACGCTTCCATAACGATGTTTTAACCCACGTATTTCGATATAAGTTGGTGCACCTATGCCACCAGCTTGTTTAATAGCAAATTGTGCATCGGATTTTAGTAAAGAAGAAAGATCATTTTTGTTCGTTTCTTCAATTTTTTTATGATTGATTTCTTGAAAATTTTTGCCTTTAAGTTCTTTTTTTGAAGTAATGGTCGCTGTTACAGGAAATGTTCCTAATGAAGTAATAATTTCAGCTGAAAGATTGGGGATAATAGAACATAAAGATATAAGCAATAATATAGGCTTACGCATTGTGGCGTCCTTTCATTTTCATTGTGATTAATCACGTCTGAAAACGAAAAAACACTCAGTTTCTTTTGAATAATTGAGTATCACTCGCCTTTCTAATCATCTCGCTTAGAAATCAATCGGACGCTTGAATGGCAGGTCTCCTGGCTATGCGTCATCATTTTATACGCCTTCCCGTTTTCACAGTGGCTATTAGTTCAATTTAAATCTACGTGATCTTAAAAAAAACTATTGTATGAAACTCGACATTTACAGTTGCGAGAGCAGCTAAGGTTAAAATCCCTTATTCCCTATTCACCCCTAAAGGGGAACCGTTCTGTGATGATTTGTAATCGAATTTGATTTCAAATTCAAGCATAAAAAAAGCAGGGTGATTACCCTGCTTTAATTTAAATTAATAAACGGCTGTCACAATTCCAGCGCCAGCAACAGAATTTTTAACTTTTTATATATTAACTATTACTTATAACTTGATTAATATATTCAATAAATTGAGGTATATTAACAATCATATCGTCCTCAAAGTGATCTTCACTTGTTTTGTCAACATAAAAAGGGTGATAATCACATCCCATTAATGTACTTAAACGCTTAAAAAAACTTCGTTGTTCATCCTCATTGATTGATCCGTGATCTATTTCAATAATTTTGGTTTTTTGTTTGCTGAAGATTAAATTTGTAAAACCAGAACCATGAGGGCCCACAATGATTTTTGCATTATTAAAAATATGTGCTTGATCAAAAGGAGATAAATCTTCAAGAAAAATAACTTTAAAATTATGTTGCTCAAGTTGATCAATTAGATTTGATTCATTCGTAATTTTACGACTTTTTGCTTTTGAGCGTGAAATATAAATTCTTTCAAATGGTGCAATTGTTGCTTTTGATGAATCAAGGAAAGTTTCATTTAGTTTCTTTTTAAGCCATTCAGGTAAACGTACTTTGGGTCCTTTACAAGGAATAAAGGGTATTGAAGGAATAATTAAAGTATCAGCTTTAACAACCGTAGTATCATTATTGATGGTTAAAATTTTATTTTTTGGTATACCTAGCTTCTCTAGAACAATATTTAATGAAGAAATTTGCCATGGGGCCTGACAATTGTTAATATAAATTTTATCAAAACTTATTTTTGATTCTTGTACAATATAAAGTCTTGAAAGAATTTGTAATAACCAATGATACCAATTTTCACTGCCGGGTGAGGAAATACTAACAAGTCTTCCTTTAAAATGTACAATTAGTTCTTCATTATTAATATCAAAATTGTCCTTGAAAACAGCAGATTGAGGTCTTAAAGAGGTTTGAACATCTTTAAGTGTTTTGCCGTCTGAAGTTAAAATAATGCCTTCATTAAGAACAACACCATCTTTTAATTCAAGCACATTTTGACTGCTATTATTTTCGACAAAAACTTCTAAAATTTTAGCGTTAGATTGAGATAATTCATCTAAGCTGATGTATTCACGACGATTTTGTATTTCAACGCAAAAAGCGAGATGTGTGGAAAATAAAGTAAACATACAAATAAAACACATAGACTTAAATTTTTGTGTTAGCATTTAAATTTTTCCTTAATATAAAAATTACTGTATAGTTATTGCAATTGAAAACTTTTTGTAATCAGTATGTTTCAACTAACTGTAAAATTTAATGTACTATATACAAAATGTCAATACGAGTTGCCTACGAGGATTTATGTCTTCTCATGAATGCTTTATTGCTGCCCCTTGCTAAAAGAAAATAAGGCTTCTATAATTTTGATATTTCAAAAATAGGGTCAGGATCTTCATATGGAAACGCTTCAAAAAAATCAGGGTCTTGGGATTCTTCTTGTTCTTCTTTCGGGGCTTTTTTATGGCACAAATCCAACTTTAGGGAAGCTTCACTTTCAAGAAGGTGGTGATACGCTTTCATTTTTAATTGTTCGTTTTTTTGTGGCAACGATTATTTTGTTAGGTGTGTATTTTTGGCGACGTCCAACAACAAAACCGACAATGAAACAAGTGATAATGGCTTTTATTTTAGGTCTGACCATTTTCGCTATTTCATTTCTTTATGTTGCTGCAGTCAAATTTATTCCTGCAGGCCTTGTAACGCTTTTATTATTCACTTTTCCTTTTTGGATTGTTCTTTTAGCCTTTATAACGAAAGAAGAGACTATTGATAAAGTAAAAATTGGGTGTTTAATTGCTGCTTTTTTAGGGCTTGTGCTCACTATCGGCACAGAATTTACAGGCCTTGCTTGGGAAGGTATTTTATTAGGATTATGTGCAGGTCTTGGTATTGCGCTAAATGTTTTTTATGGTAACCGTCTTACAAAAAATATGGACAATCAAACGTTTACTCTTTTAATGATGATTTCATGTGCTATCGTTTGTTTTCCTGTCATGTTGGTTGATACGCCAACTTTCCCTCATAGTTTTTTGGGGTGGAGTAATGTGTTTTTAGCGGCTATTTTGTTTTCTGGAGGGTTGTTTTGTTTTTTTGCAGGTATGATTCATTTGGGTCCTATCAAAGCTTCTTTATATAATAATATAGAGCCCGTTTTTAGTATTATTTTAGCGTATTTGATTTTGAATGAAAAAATGGCTTTTTATCAATATATTGGGGCAGGGCTAGTGATTGTTTCTATTTTTGCGATACAAATTATTAAACCCAAAGTACAGCTCTAATAATCTCGATTGTTTCCCTGGGTCTGCGTATGAAGCTCTGCTTCAACGCGTCCAGGAAAACAAAGGGTGCGACTATATTATTAAAGGGCTTTTTGAAAGCTATCTCTTTTGATTATGCGTTGAACATAAGCTGCAAGTTTTGGCCATTTTTGAGCATCAAGCTTTACGTTTGATTTTTCAAGGCTCACAAAATGCGTCACAATAGCAATGTCAGCAATTGAGAATTGATTGCCAGAAATATATTGCTTATCGCCGATTTCCTTTTCAAGGTAATTAAATAAAGAAGGTAATTCTTCTTTAATAGCTTTTTCAACAATTGTTTCATCTGTTTTTTGTTTTAAAACAACTGGTTTAACAACACGTTCAACAAAGATTTTAGTATGAATGACACTTGCTAATGTTTCGTCACCATATTTTTCAAACCATTTTGCGCGTGCGCGTTCTTTTGGGTCCGTAGGCAAAAGGGCGATAGAGGGATATTGCGTTTCTAAATAATCGCTAATAACACCAGAATCAGCAATTGACCAATCTTTTTCGCTATAAGCTGGAATTTTACCTAAAGGACTTGCGTTAATATAATCCTGTGGGATTTCACTGTTTGTAGCTTTAAGGAGCACTAAAGGTAACACCTCAATTTGTTTAAAAGGTAGTTTTTTTTCGTCAAGGATTACTTTTACTTTACGAACATAAGGCGAAACACTAACACCGTATAAAACGCGTTCTTCTTTTTGAATTGTTTCGGATTGCGTTTTTGTATTTTGTTCGATATGTGGCGTTGCGTTCACATTATATGTTTGTGTTATTACCAAAAAAGCGGCTAAAGTTAAAAATTTTTTAAACATTTCGTTCTCCATTTATGTTTAAGTTATTATAAATATTTTTTAAACTAATCTCTAATAGATTGTTTAAAGTATCAAATTGATGTTCCTCTAATTGAAAAACACATTTTATTTCATTGAAGACAGGTGCAATTTGTGTTTCCAAAAGCTGTTGACCTTTGGGGGTAATCCTAACTGAAACACGTCTTTCATCTTTAAGATCACGTATGCGTGTTACAAAATCTTTTGCCTCTAATCTTTTTAAAAGAGGTGTCAAGGTCCCTGTATCAAGATAGGTTCTTGTGCAGAGCTGATCTACAAATTGAACTTGCTTTTCACCTAAAACCAAAAGGACAATAAGTTGAGGATATGTTAGATCAATTTTTTTCAATAAAGGTCCATAAACCCGATTGATTAATCGATCTAAGGCATAGATTGAAAAACAGGTCATGCTTTCAATTTTTGTCATCCTTTTTCTCCTTTTTGTTTCAATATAATACTTATAGCAGATAAATATATTTTGCGCAATACAATTTTGTAAAATATTATTTGACGCAATATATTATGTTTTTGGACGGTTTGAAAATTTATTATCATATTAATTTTGATTTATTTTTCAATCTAGAGAGATGTATAACGAAATAACTTTAAATTCAGACAAGAAATGATTTGAAAACGCTAGAAGTTGAAGGGCAATGGCCTTTTACGTGTAGCATTTTCAAGTTATTTGACTATACAGCAGCACCTTCGCTTCGAACTGACGACGAATTTGTTCATTAGGCTTCTTCGAAACGCGTTGATGTGAGCCGAGTGATAGAAAATTCGGCACCCAAGACCGCAATGTATTCTTATAACATCACGGATCTGAGTACCGAAGCAACGCATCAATCGGCAGCAGTAGTAGCGTTTTTGTACTTACTTCGTACCGTATAAACGATCACCTGCATCCCCAAGCCCTGGCACAATATAAGCATTTTTATCTAATTGACGATCAATACTTGCTGTAAAAAGCTTTACTTCTGGATGTTTCGTACAGAAGTTTTTAACACCTTCAGGCGCACTCACAAGTGACACAAGACGCATATCTTTTTCAGCAATACCACGTTTTTTAAGCAAATCAATCGCATAAGAGGAAGAATTACCTGTTGCAAGCATTGGATCAACAACAATTATAAGACGACCTTTTGGATCTGGAATTTTTGCAAAATATTCCTTGGGTTGCTTTGTCACTTCATCACGATAAAGACCAATATGCCCCACACGCGCTGAAGGAATAAGCTCTAACAAAGCATCCGTCATCCCTAATCCTGCACGTAAAATAGGTACAATCATCACTTTTTTACCTGCAATGAAAGGCGCATTCATTTTTTCTAAAGGCGTTTCTATTTCTTTATATTCGATGGGTAAATCACGTGTTGCTTCATAGCTCATCAATAATGCTATTTCATTTAAAAGCCTACGAAACTCATTGGTAGATGCATCTTTTTTGCGCATCAAACTTAATTTATGCTGCACCAAAGGATGCGATACATGATAAAGATTTGGAAATTGTTTTTGTAAATCCACGATTCTTTGCTCTTTTTCTTTTGCGATCGCTAGAACATTTTCAGCTAAGAGTGGATAAGACATCAACCCCATTAAAAGAATAATTAAAACTTTAGCTTTTTTCAATGTATAAACTCCTTTTGTGAATACTCAAGACGCGTTACCAAGATTATAAGGCAAAGTCTAGAAAGGATGAGAACCGGAACGGAATGTACTTCTTCGTACATGAGTACCGGAAACGGAAGCCTGACGAAGAATTTGTCTATAGGATTGGTAACTAACTCCTTTTAGGTATGATTACGAATAAAATGACAGCAATCGTAAAAAGAACAATTGCATTCAATTGATGCAGAATAGCTAAAGTTAAAGGCACCACCAAAAGAAGCGTTAAAATGCCAAGGATGACCTGCAACGAAGCTACAAACATTAACAAATGACATAACATTTTTAAAGACTTTGGTAAAATTAAATTTAGACTTTTTACCCAAAAAAAGACGACAAAACAAAAAGTTAAAATCGCCAAAACCCGATGATTAAATTGTACGGCAGCCATATTCCTGAATAAATTAACGTAAAAAGGCGATTGCACTGCATAATCATGCGGTATCCATTGCCCTTCCATCAGCGGGAAAGTATTATACACAAGACCTGCGTCAAGCCCCGCAACCAATGCACCCGATAAAATAGTAAGTCCAATTAACATCAACATGATATGCGTTTTTATTCGAAGTTTTTTTGCACTTATTTTATCAATTATGATAACAGGCTTTAAAATTTTAATCGCGATAACAAGCATATAACCATAAATAACTAAAGCCAAGCCAAGATGAAGCATAAGTCTTATAGGACTGACATAAGGATCATCCACAAGCCCTGATTTAACCATATACCAGCCCATATACCCTTGAAGTCCACCAAGAATAAACATAATAAGCAAATGCGGCACAAGGGATTTCGTGATTTTTTTACGCATCAAGAAATATAAAAAAGGCAAAAGAAAAACAATGCCAATCACACGTCCTAAGACCCTATGAATATATTCCCACCAAAAAATACTTTTAAATTCATCTAAATTCATCAAAGGATGTAATTTAATAAACTCTGGCGAGGTTTGATATTTTGCGAATAATGATTCCCAATCAGACAAGGTTAAAGGGGGCAAAATACCCGCAATGGGCTTCCACTCAACAATCGATAAACCAGAATCTGTCAATCGCGTAATACCGCCAATGACGATCATCATCAACACCAGAAAAGCTGAAAAAATAAGCCATAAAGCTATTGATTTGTTTGATTTTAATTCTTTACTTAACATTTCATTCCTCATGTTAAAAGACCACGCACACGATTAGAAATCCAAGGTAACCCACCCAAAAGAAGGTCAAGATTTCGTTTTTCCGAAGGTTTTTGTCCAAAGGGTAAATCAATCAATTTAGCTTTTAATGCATCTAGATCTTTTAAATCTTCCTCGCTTAAAATCCCAATTAAACCTTCTTTTTGAGCACGCTCTGCACGAATATATTGTTCTCGTCGTGGGACAATACGTGGATAAATTAAAGATGGTTTGTCAAATGATAGGATTTCACAAAAACTATTATATCCACCCATCGAAATAATACCTTTTGCTTTATGAAGCAAACATTCTATATGAGAGGAAAAAAATAAAACTTCAACTTTCTTAAGTTTTTTTGCACGTTCTAAAAAATATTTTTTAGCATCTTTGACCATAAAGGGCCCTAAAATCAACGCAATGGGCAAAAGTTTTTCGTCACCATGCTCGTAAGTCGACATAAGCGCTTCAATCAATTCATCGCCATCACCCCCACCGCCAACCATGCCTAAAAGAAAATCTTTATCATGGTCAATTTTCTTAAGACCTTTTTGCGTCGAAAATGATGCACTATTGCCAAGCCTATTTAAAAATCCTGTAAATACTATTTTACTTTCAACTTCTTTTGAAATCGGTAAACCTTGTAGGGGAGAACCCATTGATTCAACGCCATAAACCCAAATTTCATTGTAAAATCTATCCAATTGAGGATAAATATTTTTACGCTGCCATTCAATATTCAACGAAGTGATATCATCTAAAACATCACGTAACCCCAATACAACTTTAATATTTTTTTCTTTTGCTTTCGTTAATGCTTCAGTAAGTTCACCCCTTAAACCTAAAGGTTCTTTATCAACAATAATCAAATCTGGTTCAAATGTATCAATCGTTTGCGCAATAAGTGCCCCACGAAGCTTAATAAGCTCTTGAATATCAATATTTAAATGATGACTTTCATAATCGCCATTGTGCAATTTTGTAATGCCAGGGACACGCATAAAATCGACGCCATGTTTCCATTCAAATTGCCCTACGACTGGCGAACCTGACACAATAAGAACCGAACATTCTGGCATGAAATCTATCAAAGCATGCGCAATTGTTTGCGAACGCCTTAAATGTCCTAAACCATAACTATCATGGCTATAAAGAAGAATTTTCTTACGCAATCCCATTATCCAAAACTCATCGTATCATTATACTTTTCCACTAGTTAGGACGAAATGAGTCAGAAGTCTAGAACTTTTTTTTATCTTCATAATAAGTTACCCTGCTAAGAGGAAGGAATGTCACTTGCAACAAACACTTTTTAAATTCATCACCATTGAAACCAAACGCCAGCAAATTTTTTTGATCTGCTTGACATTATTATCATTCCCGCTTCTTTATGCTCTTTTAAATATCCCCAAAATTATTATTAATGATGCGCTTGGTGGAAAGCATTTCCCCAAAGAATATAGTGGATTTCATCTCGATCAAATAAATTATCTTTTTATATTAAGTATTATTTTTTTTATACTTGTTTTATTAAATGGCACACTCAAATTTTTTATGAATTACTCCCAAGGCAAAACAACAGAATTCGCAAGCTATGTATTACGCGAACAAATATTTCACGATATTATCAAATTTAGATTGTCCCATTTTCAACGTTATTCTTCGTCTGAACTTATCCACATTATGGCAACTGAAGTTGAACCCATTGGCAATTTTGTTGGTGAATCTATTGCACTTCCCTTTCGTCAAGGTGGTACATTGCTCACCTTACTTTTATTCGTCTTTATTCAAGACATTTATATGGGGCTTGCCGCCATTTCACTTTATCCCCTTCAAGTGTATTTGGTACCCATTTTTCAGCGTAAAATGAATATTCTCACGCGTAAAAGATCACACGCTCAACATCAATTTGGCGAAAAAATTCAAGAAGCCTCTGAAGGCATTATTGATATTAAATCTTATGCGCTTCAAAACCGTTTCACCCAAATTTATGACAATGAAGCCAAAAATCTATTTGAAATTAAAAGCAATTTTTTTAAAGAAAAATATTTACTTAAACTTTTTAATAATATTATTGGCAACATTGTCCCTTTTTTGTTTTATGCGATCGGCGGTTATTTTGTTATTAAAGGCCATTTAAGCTTAGGCGCACTTGTTTCAATTTTAGCAGCACATAAAGATCTTCAAGAACCCTGGATTGAGCTTTTAGATTATTATCAACGTTTAGATGATACAAAAATACGTTACGAAAATTTAAAGAAAAAACTTGCTGTACCACCTGAAAGCCAAATTCCTACTCAACCTAGCATACAAAACGAACCTACTGATTTATCAAAAACAGTTTTGGTAGGAAAAAATCTTTATTTTTCAATCATGAAAGGCAATCCGATTGTTGAGGCCGCAAGCTTCACCTTAAAGCCATTTGAAAAGACAGCTATTGTGTCATCGTCAGGTGAAGGAAAAGGTGTTTTTACGCAACTTCTAGCTGGTCTTCATTATCCAGATGCTGGTGAATTATATCTTTCAAATCATACATTCTTAAGCGAACCAGAAAAATTATTAGGCAATGAAATTCATTTTGTTGATCGTGAAGCATATATTTTTTCAGGGAGCATCAAAGAAAATCTTCTTTTACCCTATGCTGCCGCTCACGAACATAGCGAACCATCTAAAGAAAAAATTATCGAAATCATTCAAAAATTAAATCTTCAAAAAGATTTTGAATATATAGGACTCACTAAATTGTTTTCTAATTTAACACATTCTACTAAAAATGAAATTATTCAATTACGCCAAACATTCAAAAAATACATCATTGAACAATATGGAGATACAATGATTGATTTTTATGAAAATAAAAAATTCAATCAAAATCTATCTCTATTTGAAAACCTTACTTTTGGACTCGCTATACACACATATTCTATCGAAGAAGTGGAAAAATATGTTAAAAAACTACTTCGGCAAGTTGGGTTGCTAGATATTTTTCTTAAAATTGGTTATGACATCGCGCAAACCATGTTTGACATGTTTGCTGATCTTTCGCCAAACCATCCTTTTTTAGAAGAGTTTAGTTTAATTAAAGCGCCAGAGCTTAAAGATTATAAAAAAATTATCGAAAATTACCCCAATATAATTCTTGAAGATCAAAGTAAATTGCTTAGTTTATGCTTTAGATTTACGCCTGCGCGTCACCGCGTTACAAATATATCCGAATCCATTCGAGAAAAAATTGTACTTTTCCGAGAAGAATTCAAAGCCTTTTTTAATGAAGAACATCCAGATGAGTTTCTTTATTACGATGAAAAAGAATATAATCCTCTTTTGCCCATTTGGAATAACATCATATTTGGTAAAATGATTTACGGACTCGCTGCAGGACAATCAAAAATAGATGTTATTATCCAAACCATACTTGAAAAATCAACCTTAAAATCTTGTTTACTTGAACTTGCCCTTAATTACAACGTTGGCTTGGGAGGTCGCAATATTTCACGCACACAACGGCAACTCATTGGTATTGCTCGCGCTTTTTTAAGTCCAGCACAACTTATAGTTCTTGATAAAGCAACAATCGTATTAGATGTTGCACATCAACGCATAATTCTAGATTATGTTTTAAGTAAGGATTTTAAAAAAGGCGTTATTTGGTCTGTTCATGAATCTCAAATGGCGAAACGCTTTGATACTGTTTTGCTCTTTAAAGATGGACGTGTTTTAGAACAGGGAAATTTCAAAGAATTATTAGAATTTGACGGTGCGTTTAAAAAGCTTTATGACCAAGAGCAAAACTTAGGAGTCATCCATGTTGCTTGAAGATGATGTTAATCTATTGAAAACAATACCCTTGTTTTCAAAAATAGAACCTAATAAATTAAAACTTATTGCCTTCACAGGTGAAAGGCTTATCTTTAAAAAAGGTGATGTTATCTTTAACAAGGGCGAAGAAGGTCAAACCATCATGATCATTTTAGAAGGCGAGGCAAATGTTGTACTGCCAACACAAAAACATGTTGAACCTATCGCTATTGTCAAAAAAGGTGAAATCATTGGGGAGATTGCAACCCTTTGCAATATTCCACGCACTATGACACTGATTGCACGCACTGATTCTATCTTTTTGTCCCTTACAAAAGAACTTTTTTTAAAACTTATTCGTGAAATACCTGATCTTGCCGTCCAAATCATTCATGATTTAGCAAAACGTTTAGCCAATACAATCGAACAATTTGAAGCAAAAATAGCCTTACATGGTGATAACAATGTCTCTTAATCTTAGAACCCTTGATGATATTGACTTTCAAAACAAAAAGGTTTTTTTGCGCGTCGATTTTAATATTCCTATTAACAATGGTGTTGTTGGCGATTGCACGCGTATAGAAGCATCCCTCCCCACGATACGTGAAATTCGACAAAAAGGTGGGAGAATTGCATTATTTTCACATTTAGGTAGACCCAATGGGTGCGTTAATCCTAAATATTCCTTGAAGCCTCTTATAAAGGTTTTGGAACAATATTTTCCAAATACACCTATCGTTTTTAAAGAGGGTGATTATATTCAAAATCCAGAAAATTTCTGGAAAAACACTGATGAAAATACGATTATACTGGCTGAAAATATTCGATTTTATGAAGATGAAGAAAAAAACGATATAGGCTTTGCCAAAAAATTAGCCCAACTCGCAGATATCGTGGTCAATGACGCTTTTGCTACCTGCCACAGATCCCATGCCTCCATCGTTGCCATCACACAATTTTTACCTTCTTTTGCAGGACGCCTTTTAGAATCTGAACTAACATCCCTTTATCATTTCTATATACAAGGTAAACAACCCTTTATGGCAATGATCGGGGGCGCTAAAATATCTAGCAAAATTGAAGTTCTCAAAAAAATTATCCCTAAAATTCAAATCCTAGGCATTGGTGGTGGTATGGCCAATACTTTCCTTTTAGCGCAAGGATATTTCATCGGTAAATCTTTAGCTGAAGCTGGACAAATCTCGATCGCCAAAGACATTCTTCAGCAATGTCAAAAATCAAATAAAAAAGTTATTTTGCCTATCGATGTTGTTGTTGCTGAAGAATTATCACCCAATACAAAAGTGACAATCAAAAACATTGACGAACTCTCTGAAAATGACTGTATTTTTGATATAGGACCTAAAACAATCGCATTGCTTAAAAATGCATTAAATGAATCTAAAACATTATTGTGGAACGGCCCCTTAGGTGCATTTGAAACAAAACCATTCGATCAAGGTACGAATCAATTCGCACAATATGCGACCCTTCTTACCAAAGAAAAAAAAATCACCTCAATTACAGGTGGTGGCGATTCAGTCGCTGCATTAGCCTCTTTAGGACTTGAAAAAGATTTTTCATATGTTTCAACAGGCGGTGGCGCTTTTCTTGAATGGATCGAAGGTCGTATCATGCCTGGACTTGAGGTGTTGTTTAAAAACAATCCTGCAAGTCGCGCAATATTATTTTAAGTGAATCAATGAGCACAATTACTCCCCCACCTCCTATTCCTCAATCCCAGGTGATTGCAACACATTCACCACAACAACCTGTTCAAACGTCACCTCAGATACGAGAGGCCGTAAAATCTACCCACACAAATGAAAAAACAAATCCTGACAAAAAGCAAAAAAAACCAATCCAAAAAGAATCATCGGATAAACCAGAACACATATTAGATTTAGAGATATAAATGGACAAGTTACACACTCAAAAAACAGAACTTTTTGAAAGCCTTCTTCCATTCATCGCCCAAAAAGGATGGCATATAGACGCCATCAATCAATGGGCATTTGAAACCACCCATGATAAGGCTTTGCTTCAATTACATTTTCCGGAAGGTATTTCAGATTTAATAAACTTCTTAAATGAAAAGCTTAATCACGATTTGATCAACGTCCTAGAACAAGCAGATCTTTCACAAATGAAGATACCTGTAAAAATAAAAACGGCCTTAATGAAAAGATTTGAACTCATGTATCCTTATAAGGATATATTATCTCAAGAGCAACAATATTTTAAAAATCCGCTTCATTTGTCACAAGCACTCAAAAATATATACAAAACAGTAGATACAATTTGGTTTGCAATCGGTGATAAAACAAGCGATTTCAATTTTTATACCAAAAGACTGACTCTTTCAGCAATCTATACAAGCAGTTTTGGGTATTGGCTTAAAGATGAAAGCCAAGACATAATCAATACAAATATGTTTATAGATCGCCGACTTGAAAGCCTTAAAATTATACCAAATATTAAAAAACGTATAAAAACGCTATTCAGCTCGTTTTCTTTTCGGTAGGATTAAGGGTGTAACAATCTACTGGACAAAAATTTAATTTGGATAGAAACTTACCAAACACTAGTAGTTTCCCTGAACAGGCGAGAAGCGAAGCTTCGAGCACAGATTCAGGGTCCAATTAACACTCATGATCGTAGATCATGACGTTATTTAAATAATTTTGCCATGCTCTTTCGAGCATGAGTTTCGTTTTGGATCCTGGATCTACGTATGAAGCTTCGCTTCAACGAGTCCAGGAAAACAAAGGTGTGTAGGCAAATTTCTGGCATAAAAATAAAAATTGTTCCATAGATTGATAATCTATAACATTCACAATGAAACGTATAAAAAAAGAAGTAAACATGTTAAAAAAAATACCTTTTTTTACTTTTATAATGATCTCCTTGGTCAGTACGCATTCTTTTGCACTTGATGTCCTTGAAAAAGAATTACTCAAAAAAAATCAACGCCCCTCAGAAAACAAAACATCGGAAATGAACGATACAAAAAAACAACCAGAACAAAATAATAATGAACAATCAAATCCAAACAAAATCAAAGTATCACCAATGCCAAATCACTTCTTTACCGATCAAGCGGCAGCTGACCTTTATCGTGAAAGTCTTAACCCTACAAACGAAGAAGGGTTATTAAATTATTTTGATAATGCCGAAGGACTTTCAGCCAAATCTTTTAAAAGCCCAAAAAATAAAGAATATTTACCACCAAGCTCAGACGATATGAGAGGCTTTAAAGTCTATAAAAAATCAAAAGATAAAGAAGATATTCAGATATCTGATAAAGAAAAGCCACAAGCTCAAAAAATGTTTAAAACACTGCATCAATCCACAACAAGCAATAATTGCGCTTCATTTCAAGATCTAAATGAACGTCAAAAATGCTTAAGATTATCAGATCCTTTTGTTAAAAAATAATCACTCAAATTGATTATTTTTTCTTCTGTTTTGACAAACAACCCGATTGCATCCTGATTGACGTGCTACGAAAAGAGCAGATTTTACTCTTTCTAAAAACAAATGAAGTGAACCTTCATTATTATAATCAGCAAGACCTACTGAAACAGTTATCTTGCCAAGATCTTCACCTGTGGCTTTATTAATAATATTATTTTGCGTTAACAAAATACGCATACGTTCAGCCTTATCTTTCGCTGATTTTAAATCTTCTTTAGGGAGAATGATTGCAAATTCATCATCAGCTGCACGCGCAATAAAACATTCTTCTCCAAATATTTTCATAAGCATGCGTGCTAAAAATCTTAAAACAAGATCCCCATTTTTAAGACCATAGTTTTTATTAAAAGCATTAAAATTGTCAATATCTACAAATAAAACACATAAAGCAGAATTGGAACTACGCGCTATATCACAAAAATGGATAAGTTTTTTTTGAAATAACCTATAATTTCCTAACCCTGTTAAAGAATCCGTTGCACCTTTTACATAAGAATCTTCCAATTCTTTTTTTAACCCCAAAATATCTTGGTTTGTTTTTTCAGCTATTTCTTTAAATTTTTTGTTTTGATCATAGACATCTTTGTTTTTTTTGATTAAATCTGAAATAATGTCTTTAAGTTCTGTTATCGTAGAAATAGTTTCTATTTTTTTACTTGTATATTCAAGTGCTTTATCTAACGCAGAACTCGATTTAAGAACGGCACTGACTTGATCCCCAATAGATCCAATTGAATCAGTAATTTTACCTGAAATATCGAGAACATTTTCATGCTCTTTTTGAAAGGTAAAAAATTCTACATACAATTCTTCACAGGTTTTATCATCAAGTGTTTTTTCACTTTTTTCATACTGATCAATTTTTGTCTGTAAATCTTTATATCTACCACCAAAAAATTCATACCATATGGCAAAGTTATTAGGGTGACACTTCAAGGAATGTAATTTTATTTTACTGAACGCTTTTTTTGCTTTTATTTCAGATTCTTCAAGGCTTTCGGGATACATATTAATTCCTATCATTTTTTTTATTTTGACAAGAATACAACTATAGGTTGCATTAAGGTATTACTATTCATGTTATCATATTAATGAGAAAAGGAAATAATTATAATGTTTTTTTTATAACTATAAAAAGAATTAAGATAAACCTAGTGATAATAGCATTTTTTATTCTGATGTTAAACGACTCAACCCTAGATGTTCATACCCTAAACTTGATAACATACGACCGCGTGGTGTCCGTTGAATGAGTCCTTTTTGCATCAGATAAGGTTCAATCACTTCTTCAAGCATATCCCGTTGTTCGGATAAAAACGCCGCCAAGGTTTCAACACCCACAGGACCACCTGCATAATTTTCAGCCAAACATTTTAAATAGCGACGATCCAAGGCATCAAGACCTGTTTTATCAACCTCCAACCGCAATAACACTTCATCAGCTATTTGTGCTGTAATAGGCGATTTTTTAAGAACGGATGCAAAGTCACGCACACGTCTTAAAAGGCGTCCAGCAATCCGCGGCGTGCCGCGTGATCGTTTTGCGATTTCATATCCACCATCATCAGTAATCTTCACATCCAACAATTTTGCATTACGCGATACAATCAATGCCAATTCATCATGCGTATAATAACTTAATAACAAGGGAATACCGAAACGTTCTCGAAGTGGCATTGTAATAAGACCGGATCGTGTTGTAGCACCTACCAACGTAAAAGGCGCCAAATCAATTTGGATAGTTCTAGCGGATGGTCCTTCACCTATAATAAGATCTAAACGCTGATCTTCCATTGCAGGGTATAAAACTTCTTCAATTTGGGGCGTCAAACGATGTATTTCATCAATAAACAATACGTCATTAGGTTGTAAATTCGTTAAAATTGCAGCAAGATCTCCTGTTTTTGTTATAATCGGTGCAGAAGTTGCTTTAAATCCCACACCCATTTCGCGTGCTACAATTTGAGCGAGTGTTGTTTTACCTAAACCAGGTGGACCATAAAGTAAAACATGATCAAGTGATTGCTTGCGTTCACGTGCTGCTTGCACAAAAACACGTAAATTATCGCGCAATTTATCTTGACCAATAAATTCTTCTAAGGTTTGAGGACGTAAAGATTTTTCAACATGATCTTCATCCATAAAACGCGCGCCAATAACACGATTATCATCAAGGGAATCGTCTAAATTTTGGGCTAAATTAGTTGAGCTCATTTTTGACTTAATTCCTTAAGGGCTGCTTTAATAAGTAAATCTAAACTTAAATCGGGTTGTTTTTGTAATTGTTGGTGCACAATCGTAAATGCATCCTGACGCCCATAGCCTAAATTGATAAGCGCCGAAATTGCATCATGGGTATTTGCATTACTACCTGTCATAGAAACCACAACATCCTCGCCACCAACAGCTTTTGATGAAATACCTGCAAAACCTAGATAAGAACGGGCTTTTTCACGAAGTTCCGTCACAATACGCACAGCCAATTTGGGACCAACACCATCAGCCTTTGAAAGCATTTTTTTATCTTCGCTCGCAATCGCATTAATCAATTGATTTAAAGGCAAAGCTGACAAAATAGCCAATGCAACACGCCCGCCTACACCTTGCACGGTAAAAAGATGCCTAAACCATAAACGTTCATCACTCGAGAGAAACCCATAAAGATGAATATACTCTTCACGTACATGCGTTTCAATTAAAAGTGTGGCTTCCTGTCCCACAGATGGTAATGCACGCAAAGTTTGCGTTGACGCAAAAACTAAATAGCCTACACCCGATACATCTAAAATAACAGAATCAGCACTTGATGAATCGTGGATGCCGCGTAGTTTACCAATCATTATACCCTCCTCTTTCAATCTGTGGAGGGCGTCAGATTTCGGGATTCGACATGCTCATGTATGAAGAAATACACTCCGCGTGCCTTACCGCTCATCTTCCTACCCACATATTGAAACTGTTCGGGTATGCTTAGCTTGTTTTTCATAACGCTTTGCTCCATTGGCGTAAAGTTGACTGATGATGCGCATGACAAATGGCGACCGCTAAAGCGTCTGCTGCATCTGCTTTTTTAAAATCAACACCAGGTAAAATCATCTTCACCATCATTTGAACTTGTGTTTTATCAGCATGACCTTTACCAACAACAGCTTTTTTTACTTGATTCGCTGTATATTCTGCAACTTTTAAGCCAAAATGCGCAGGGGCCAACATAACAACGCCACGTGCCAATCCTAATTTAAGCGTCGATGCCGCATTTGTATTAGCAAATGTTTCTTCAATGGCAGCCTCTTCTGGTTTAAATTCCGTAATAACAATCGATAATTCCCGAAATAAAAAAGCCAAACGTTCAGGCAAAGGCAGATCAACAGGGACAGCAATAACACCATTAGCAACAGCGCGTAATGCATAGCCTTGCACGGTTATGATGCCCCAACCTGTAAAACGTAAGCCGGGGTCTAATCCTAAAATAAGCCTAGAAGCCATTTAATTGTCCCTTTTATGGCCAAATTCGTCGTCAGCACTCTGCTTCCGGTACTCATGTATAAAGAAGTACATTCCGTTCCAGTTCTCGTGCTTTCTAGACTTTGCCTCATAATATGAACAATTACTAATCATATGTGAGTAAGTCATTTACTAAGTTTTTCAATAAACTCTGCCGGCATATCATAATTTGCGAAAACATCTTGAACGTCATCATTATCTTCTAAAACATCAATCAACTTAATCAATGTTTCTGCTTGTTTCTCGTTAACAGGCGATAAAGTTTTAGGACGCCATGTAAGGCTCATCGTTGAGGCTTCACCAAAAGTTTTTTCTAAATTTTCACGCACTTGATTTAAATCATCAGGTGCACAAGTAATTTCGTATATATCGTCATTGAGCTCAAGGTCATCAGCACCAGCTTCAACACTCGCCTCAAACACCTTTTCATAATCACCTATTTGCTCGGGATATGTAATCAATCCTAACCTATCAAACATAAAACTAACACTATTAGTTTCACCTAAAGCACCTGCGTATTTAGAAAAAGCGGCACGCACTTCGGATGCTGCTCTGTTACGATTATCTGTCAGTACTTCAACGATGACAGCAACACCCGCTGGTCCATACCCCTCATAACGAATTTCTTCATATGTTGCAGAATCATCACCACCGATTGCTTTTTTAATCGCACGATCGATCGTATCTTTGGGCATATTGGCTATTCTTGCTGCCGATATTGCAGCCCTTAATCTTGGATTTGCTTGTGGATCAGGGAGCCCCGTTTTGGCTGAAACTGTGATTTCACGAATAAGTTTTGTAAAAACTTTAGCACGTTTTTTGTCCTGAGCACCTTTACGATGCATAATATTTTTAAACTGTGAATGTCCTGCCATAATGTCCCACTATTTGCATTCTGGATGAAAAAAACTATTTCTTCTTTTATAGCGCGTACTATAATCATAAGAAAGGGTCTAAAAGGAAAAAACTTATGAATGCAGCATCACCACATTATGGCAATTATCGTTTTGATAAGATTTTTCCATTAATTGTTGATGATAGCGCACATATTCGTAAACTTTTAAAAGACGTCCTTTTTTGTTTTGGGTGCACACGCGTCATCGAAGCAAGTGACGGCAGTGAAGCATTAGCGACACTTAAGCAAAGTCGCGTCGATGTTATTTTCACCAATTGGGTTATGTCGCCAATGGATGGCATTGAATTTCTAAAACAAATGCGTAATCCAGATAACAGCCCAGATCCATACGTCCCCATTATCATGATTTCAGCACATTCAACACTCGATCATATAAAAAAATCACGTGATGCGGGTGCAAATGCCTTTTTAACAAAGCCCTTCACGCCGGCATCTTTAGCAAGAATCTTAGCTACAATCATTGAAGCGCCCCGTCCTTTCATCAAAACAAAAACATATTTTGGACCAGATCGGCGCGTTAAAGACTTTCCACAACAAAGTGAAGATAGAAGAGTGGCTGCAGCTTAATTTAGATTAGGAAAAACTAAATGGATCAACAAAATAAAAAACCTGGTAAAAATGACTATACAATTGTTATTCCTCCAAATAATTTAAAAGCAAAAATAGGAAATGGTGGCGTTTCAAAAATGTCTCTTGAAATGGCAAATTCTCTAGTCGAAAAATACGAGAATATATTCATTTCTAAAGCAAATATTGTTATCCAAAACCTCCAAAAAGCGTGCAATGAAATTGCAGAAAATCCAACAGAACCCATATCTAAAGCACTAAGAACGATTATTGAAAATATATCACATGAACTTAAAGGCGAAGGCGCTACTTTTGGTCATCCTCTCATAAGCGATATTGCAAAAAACTTAAACGTCTATCTTGAAATCCATAAAACTTTACCTCTCAATCCGATTGTTCTTAAAGCACATATCGATGCACTCCACGTTATTATAAAACACGGCATCAAATCAAAAGATAACGCAATCGCGAATGAATTATGTATAAGTCTTGAAAATATTGTTCAAAAATCACTAGGATAAATAGTTTAAGCATTTTTTTTCGAATTACGTTGACCCCTTATTTTGTTTCAGGCAACGTAATGTAAACACAAAAAATATTGGGAAGAAAAATGGTCCATTCTTTACGTTTCTTTTTTATAATCATTTTGCTCGGAAATATCTCACCTAACCTTTACGCGGGGTCACTTGAATCCAAAAGACATTTCACACCCCTTCCTTTTCCACATGAAATAATCAAAACGCAACCCATTCAAGAAAAAGCTAAGCCTGAAAAATTATTGGTTAGATCTGGGACTGAAGTTGCATCTGTTTCTTTAAGTGGTCATGTTAATCGTGCAATGACTTATGCTGATAATGGTATAAAACAACGTTTACTTCATGTTGATAATGATAACAGTTCTAGCCGTATAAAAGTTTATGGTCGTTCAAAAGTATCAGACAGTTTTACGATCGGTGCGAATTTTTCATTTGAAATGCAATCGAATGATAGTTCTGAAACTGATATTTCAAGCGACAGCGGTGCCGTACATTTTCTTCAACGTGAAACTGAAGCGGTCTTTATAAGCAAAGATTTTGGTACTTTTTCAATTGGTCATGGTCATACGCGATCTGATACAACATCAGAAAACGATTTATCTAAAACAGATGTCGTAGCACTTGGCTGTTCAGCAGATGCAATGACTGGCGGACTTAGTTTTAGAAAAAAACATGTCAAAAAAGTAGACAATGAGGGGCCGATTGTTGGTGATGTTTACAATTCTATGGATGGGCTTTCAAGGCGTGATCGTTTTCGATGGGATTCCCCAGATGTGTATGGTTTTAGTATTGGTGGTAGTCATGTTATGCAAAATTCCTATGATATGGGTTTAAATTACAATGGCAAAGTTTACGGTACTGAAATTCAAGGTTCAGTCGCACATGCTAAAAATCGTAAAAAATATAAACAAACAAATGGATCTGTCTCCATTCTTTTTCCTTCTGGGTTTAATATAGGAGGAGGGTCAGGCTTCCGAGAAATAGCAATCCATCGTCACGATTCTCATCGTCACCATCCACGTTTCTATCATGGAAAAATCGGGTATATAATGAAACCTTTTGCAATAGGCGATACAGCTATATCAGTTGATCGTGGTATTGCAAGACACATTCAAGAAAATAGAGATCTTTGTTTTTTAACAGGTGCTTTTCTTGTGCAAAATATTGATAGTGCCGCAACTGAAATTTATTTGGGCGTTAGACACCATAAATTAAAACGCTTTGAAACCAAATTTCATAGTATTTTTGCAGGATTTCTGGGCGCTAAAGTTAGGTTTTAACAATGTAATAATATTTTCGCTTTAAGTTATAAAGCGTTATTCGTCACTTACGTGGGAAGAGAGTCAATAGACATCTTTCGAAATTCGCTAATGTGAGGCGAGTGATAGAAGATTCGGCACGGGTTCCTTCGTGTATTCTTTATACATGAGGATCTGAGTGCAAAGTTAAGGCGGTGATTAAAAAAGCTACTTTCTTTACTTATATTGTCTTTCTATGATATATTGTGTATTTAATTTATTTTATGTTTAAGTATTTAGTATTTTTATTTAAAGATAACAAGGTTTTTTTGCTATTAAAGCGCATTCCATGAAAAGCTTTTATCCCTATCTATACTCATTCTTATCCACAGACTTGTTAAGTGTTTTTGGGGATAAGTTTAGAAATGTAGTCGATAGACGTTGGAAAGATACATAGTCACGCCTTACTCATGTATATAAGGATCCACTTCATTCGTTGTTCCTTGTCTGCTTCTCAAGTCTATCGATTACAGCTTATTACCACGGAAAAATTGTTTGGCAGGGTAAGTATAATATTCTCATTAAAATGTCATTAATAAAAACAATATGATGTATAATTTTAATGATTTTTTAACAATTTTCCCTTAAAATTAAACTATAAACATGATCTTTTTAGATCTTTTAGTGAGGGATTACATCATGCGTATCATTCTTTTTTCATCTTTCGTCGCTTTATCTTTAGGGCAGGTTGCTTATGCCGAAGATGCGAAACCAGAGGTAAAAATGCAGGCAGTGGTTCCAAAAGTGGAAGCTGTAAAGCCGGATGTGGATAAAGTTAATAAAATAAAGGAGGAAATGCGTTCAAAAGTAACGCAAAAAATAGATAAATATAAAATGAAATTGGATAATTATCTTAAGGCACGTGGCCAAGATGATGCTTCAGAAGGTATTCCTGGTGAATATGAAAAGTTAGTGGGCGATATAAAAAAACGTATAGATCAGCTTGAAACATATAAACAAAAATTGTTGGGTAAGATAAATCAAAAATATGACTTTACAAAAGATGAAGCAGTTAAAAAAGTTGATGGCAAGTTAAAGGTCATTAAGAAAAATGCTTTTGAAGGTTTGCCTTATAATCAGATTAAATAAAAGATTAAGTTTTGTATAAAACAAACAAAGGAGAATAAAATAAAAAAAGAAATTTGTCTTTTAAGTCTAGGGTTTGTTTTTATGGATGTTTATAGTTATTCTTTGATTCCTGAAGAATTTAAAAGTTCTTCAAATGTAACAGATCTTAGTCCTTTGACAAATTCTTGTCCAAAATATAAAGAAAATCTAGCTTCATATAACAAAATAGGTGCTGCCTTACATGAAAAATTTGGAGGTCAGGACAAATTTCCTATGAAGGAAACATTAAATTATCTTGGGTTGCATACTTCTTTGGTACGTTTAAAAGATGGTAAAGAATGTACAGCAAACAGAGGAGAATTTATGCAGCTTTCTGCTGCATTAAACAGGTCGATAGCCGGTAAATAGATTGTTTGATTGGCGATGTGTGTATGATTTTATATTGTATGCGATTGGTGAAAGAGTTTTAAAAGTTAACTAACCACATAGTCAAAAGTATTAAATGCGATTGTCGAATTAAAATTCCATATATATTTTTTGTATTAATGCAATTGTATTGAATTTACTGATATATAATTTTGATAAATTGTAATATTTTTAACGTAAAATTAATACATTGAGATTATACTGAGAAAGTAGACCAAATAAATTAAAAAATAAGATGGGAGATCAAACATGAAAAAAACAACTTGTTTCTTAACGTTGGTTATTTTGTTAGCTGCAGGACACTCTTATGCAGTAGGCGAAAAAATGTCATCGTATAGGACCCCTATTGTAGAGTTTTGCCAGAATCACGAAGCTAATGTTTTGAAGCAAACTGAAATAAAAAGGAAATTGGAAGAAAAGTTTGGTGCAACAGGAAAGGTTAAACATCTTTTGGGTACAATTGCTCAATTTATAAGCATGCAAGAAGGTCCGCGTGGTTTAAGTTGCAAGGTAATTGATAGGGAATTAAAAGAACTTTTTGTTGAGGCTGATACTTTGTTGAAGTAAAAAAAGACATTGACGTTTTTGTGACTTCCCTAGTTGCATGCAGTTGAAGGTCTTTTATATATTTTGTTCGGCTGCATGTAAGCCTTTTTGAAAAAAATAATAAATTTTTTTGCATAAAATCTATATGCATGACCTAAACCAATTCAACATATTGAATTTACAGATATATCATCTTTGGTGACCCAATCCTAACACATAAAAAAAACTATTTCTAGTCTTGTCATGGGGGTATTTTTCGTATTACATACTACATATAGTATAAGAGAGAATATGGAGCATCTCATGAAATTCGCGCGTCGTTTCACACAATCTGGCACCTTGCCCTACGATAATATCCAATTTCATGAGACGAGTAGCGAAATCAAAAATCCAGATGGGTCTATTGTTTTTCAGATTCAAAACATTGAAGTGCCGCAAGAATGGTCGCAAGTTGCAACAGACGTATTAGCGCAAAAATATTTCAGAAAAGCAGGCGTCCCTAAATTTTTAAAACCTGTTGAAGAAAATGCTGTGCCTTCTTGGCTTTGGCGTCAAGTAGCTGACGAGGCGAAACTTTCTAAATGCCCTGAAAAAGAACGTTATACGTTTGAATCAAGCGCAAAACAAGTGTTTCATCGTTTGGCTGGTGCTTGGACATATTGGGGTTGGAAGGGTAATTATTTTACCTCGGAAGATGATGCACGTGCTTTTTATGATGAGCTTTGCTATATGCTTGCCAAACAAATGTGTGCGCCAAATTCACCGCAATGGTTTAATACAGGTCTTCATTGGGCTTATGGTATTGATGGCCCGGCGCAAGGTCATTCTTATATTGATCCCGAAACTGAAAAACTTATTTTTTCAAGCTCCTCTTATGCCCGTCCGCAGCCTCATGCGTGTTTTATTTTAAGTGTTAAAGATGATCTCGTGAATAATGGCGGGATTATGGATTTATGGACGAAAGAAGCCCGTTTATTTAAATATGGATCTGGGACTGGATCGAATTTTTCGGATATTCGTGGCGCTGGTGAAAAATTATCAGGCGGTGGTGTTTCTTCAGGCCTTATGAGCTTTTTGAAAATTGGTGACCGTGCAGCAGGTGCTATTAAATCAGGTGGGACGACCAGACGTGCTGCTAAAATGGTGATTGTTAATATCGATCATCCAGATGTTGAAGATTTTATTAATTGGAAAGTTATTGAAGAGCAAAAAGTTTTAGCGCTCGTTGCTGGATCAAAACTAGCGCATAAGCATTTGAATGACATTATGGATGCGTGCCATCATTATGTAACGGGTGCCAATAAAGAAGATGCCTTTGATCTTAAAATCAATAAACCTTTACGTACTGCTATCCGCGAAGCACGTAAGTCTTTGATTTCAGAAAACTATATTCAACGCGTTATCCAATTTGCGAAACAAGGCTATAAGCATATCGATTTTAAATCCTATGATACAGATTGGGATTCTGAAGCGTATCGTACTGTTTCTGGCCAAAATTCTAACAATACGGTCCGTTTGACCAATGAATTTTTAGAAAAAGTCTTGAAAGATGAAGATTGGAATTTGATTCGCCGTAAAGATGGTAAAGTCTTTAAAACGGTGAAAGCACGCGATTTATGGGAATCTATTGCCTATGCTGCATGGTCCTGCGCTGATCCAGGATTGCAATTCGATACAACCATTAATGATTGGCATACATGCCCAGAGGGCGGCCGTATTAATGCATCAAATCCATGTTCTGAATATATGTTCTTGGATAATACAGCGTGTAATTTAGCGTCTTTAAACTTAATGCGTTTTTATGATGATAAAGCAAAACCAGAAGAAGCGTTTGACGTTGATTCCTTTATACATGCCACACGTATTTGGACGCTTGTGCTTGAAATATCGGTTTATATGGCACAATTTCCAAGTACAGAGCTTGCTGAACTTTCTTATAAATACAGAACATTAGGACTTGGTTTTGCGAATTTGGGCGGCTTTTTAATGGTATCTGGTCATTCTTATGACAGCCCAGAAGGCCGTGCGTTAGGCGGTGCTATCTCAGCCCTTATGACAGGTGTTTCTTATTTGGCGTCTTCTGAAATTGCAAAAGAAATTGGTGCATTTCAAGAATATAGTAAAAATGCGCCGCATATGATGCGTGTGATGCGTAATCATCAAAAGGCCGTTTATGGTAAAAAGACCGGCTATGAACAAATGGCGATTGCGCCTGTTCCTTTAGATACAACTTCTTGTCCGTCGAAACCCCTTGTGAAAGCGGCGCAAAAAGTATGGGATGATGTGGTTGCAAGTGGAACGCAATATGGTTTCCGTAATGCGCAAGCAACAGTGATTGCACCGACGGGGACGATTGGTCTTGTTATGGATTGCGATACAACAGGGATTGAACCTGATTATGCACTTGTTAAATTTAAAAAATTAGCAGGTGGCGGATACTTTAAGATTATTAATCAATTGGTACCAAAAGCCCTTAAAAATTTAGGCTATAAAGAAAATCAAATTGATGAAATGATTTCATATGCTGTGGGTCATGGGACGCTTAAAAATGCGCCTCATATTAATCATGACAGCTTGAAGGCAAAAGGGTTTACAGATGCGATACTTCAATCACTTGAGGAATCAGCGAAATCTGCCTTTGACATTAAATTTATGTTTAATAAATGGAGCTTAGGCGAAGATTTCTGTAAGAATATTCTTCATATAACAGATACTCAATTACAAGATATAAGTTTTGATCTTTTAGCGCATTTAGGATTTTCACGTATTGAGATTCAGGAAGCGAATATTTTTTGTTGTGGGACGATGACGCTTGAAGGCGCGCCTCATTTAAAAGATAAGCATTTATCTGTTTTTGATTGTGCGAATCCTTGTGGTTCTATAGGTAAACGTTTCTTGTCTGTTGAAAGTCATATCCGTATGATGGCGGCTGCTCAACCATTTATTTCGGGCTCTATTTCCAAAACAATTAATATGCAGAATTCGGCAAGTGTTGAAGAATGTAAAGAAGCCTATTTATTGTCCTGGCGACAAGGTTTAAAATGTAATGCATTGTATCGTGATGGATCAAAACTATCACAACCTTTAAGTTCTTCTTTAGTGGGCGATATAGATGATGATATTGATGCGGAAGAGGTAAAACCTCAAAGTGCTAAAATTATTCAAATGGCTGAAAGAATTATTGAACGCGTTATGGATCGTCGTAAATTGCCACAACGTCGAAAAGGCTATACGCAAAAAGCAACGATTGGTGGCCATAAAGTCTATTTACGCACAGGTGAATATGATGATGGCACATTGGGCGAAATCTTTATCGATATGCATAAAGAGGGGGCTGCTTTTAGAAGCTTAATGAATGCTTTTGCGATGTCAATTTCAATGGGTCTTCAATATGGCGTGCCTTTAGAAGAATTCGTTGATGCTTTCACTTTTGTACGTTTCGAACCATCAGGCATGGTGCAGGGCAATGATACGATCAAAATGGCAACCTCTGTTATTGATTATATCTTCAGAGAACTCGCTATTTCGTATTTAGGACGTAATGATTTGGCACATGCCGAAGCATCCGATTTATTACCCGATAGCGTTGGTCGCGGCAGCCATGAAGGAACGACACATCACATGGCAAGTGCTGCAACCATGGAAGCTGTTCATCTTGCTGCGAGTAAAGGTTTTGTGCGTAATCGTTTATCGGTTTTGTCAGGTGGATCTCAAGCTTTTGCGGTTGAACCCGAACATGTTGAAAGTAAAGTGTTTGCAGTAGGCGTAAGTCAAGTTGTTCAAAGCGATGCTTATGAGCAAGGTCGCCAGGCACGCTTAAAAGGTTATGCAGGTGATGCTTGTGGTGATTGCGGTAATTTCACGCTTGTGCGTAATGGTACATGTCTTAAATGTGTTACCTGTGGACATACAAGCGGCTGCAGTTGATTTATAACTATCAAAATTATGGACAAATTCGTCGTCAGGCTCGCGTTTCGGTTACTCATGTACAAAGAGGTACACTCGTTCCGGCTCTTAGCCTTTCTAGACTTTGCCTCATAATTTGGATAGTTAAACGACTATAATTTACCCAAATATTTTCAAAATTATTCGGGTAACATTTTTTCCTCGACAACTTGCCCTGGGTATCTGAAAGGATATCTAGGGTTTTTTTTAAAGATGTTGAAGTTTTTAAATTCATTTAGAAAATAAAAATTATTTTTGTTTTTAAATATGTTTATGTAGATATATTTTTTTATTACAATTTTATCAAAATATTATTAATAATTTATTAAAATTATTTACTTTTCACATTTTATTTAAGTATAGTCTGTTATAATTACATTAGGTAATATAATTAATTGATGGAGGGATAAATGAAAACCACCGGATTAATATTTGCTATAATATACACGGTTATAATGCTTGCGCCATTACAAACTTATGCTGTTGGTGACAAATTGGCGATGAATGCAACACTTGAAAGTAGAAAGGTAGAGAGGGAAGCTATGCATCATGAAAGTATAAAACCGAATGTGCAGATCCCTAATGAAAATAGAATATTAAATGAACCTATGAATAAACCAATCGTGAAAGAGCCTTTGAAAAGAAATAAAAATAAAAACATAAAGAAAAACACAGGAGCATTAGACAATAGTGAATTAACCTCAAAATAAAAAAGGGAGCATAAGCTCCCTTTTGAATCAACCAGTACTAGAGGAAGCTCAATGAGCGCCTTCAGTAATAATTGTAACGGCACGACGATTTTGTGACCAAGCTTCTTCGTTTGAAGCTGGATTTTCTGGCTTATCTTTACCAAAGCTCAACGTTTGGATTCTGCTCGCTGGAATGCCTAGGCTGATAAGGTAGTGTTTAGAAGCATGTGCACGACGTTCGCCAAGGGCTAAGTTGTACTCACGTGTTCCACGTTCATCGCAGTGACCTTCAATAATAACTTTGACATCAGCATATTGCTTAAGCCAACCAGCTTGACGCTCTAAAGTTTCGCGTGCTGCAGGTGTTAAATCTTGATGGTTGTATCCAAAAAATACGCGATCGCCGACGTTAACGCGGAAATCTTCAATACTTCCTGGTTGAACATTATGTCCATCTTCGACATAAGGTTCGTATTGTGGTTGATCAACATTGGCTTGTTGAACGGGTGCTTTTTTATCAGCACAAGCTGCTACCATTATTACTAGTGAAAGCAGACATAAATGTTTTAGGCGCATGAGGAGCTCCCCATCAGAAACTGTTACAAACAAAATTAATATACTTAAGATACTAACACATATTAAAAAACGTTTTCAAACACGTAAGTATCTTTCATGAATGCATCATACTCTGTCTTGATCATCTAATCAAGGGCGACCACGAAGGATCAGATGCATCTGTTGTAGTTCTGAGCCACTGTTCGTGTTCACCCGAAACGTGGATTGTATAAAGGTTAACCTGCGCTTTTCCTTGTCTATCCCTACGACTTTGGCGATAATAGGTCAGTAATCTTCCATTAGGCGCCCATTCTGGCCCTTCAACCATATAATCACCTTTTGTTAAAATTCTTTCGTTACTTCCGTCTGGACGCATGACACCAATGTGGTATTGACCGTTGAAAACCTTTGTAAATGCTATTAAATCTCCTAAAGGGGACCAAACAGGTGTTGCGTATTTAACACCGTCAAAACTAATTCGCTTTTGATCGCTGCCATCAGCATTCATGACATAAAGTTGTTGCGATCCACCACGGTCAGAATTGAATACAACTTTTGATCCATCTGGGGATAAAGAAGGAGAGGTGTTGATGGCTGCATTTGCTGTTAATCTTTTGTTTTGACGTGTTTTTAGATCCATAATGTATATATCAGAGTCTCCATTATTTTCGGCATAGCTCATAATGAGTTTATTGCCATCTAATGAATAACGTGGGGCGAAAGTCATGTTGGCAAAGGAGCCGAGTGGACGTTCTTGGCGTGTTTTTAAATCCATGACATAAATACGTGCTTGATTGTTACGATAGGCCATGTAAGTGATTTCAGGGCGCGTTGGGCAAAAACGAGGACTAACGACCATGCCTGTTTCAGCTTTAGTTAAAAATTCTTGATTGAAACCATCTTGATCCATAAGTGCGAGTCGTTTTTGACGGTTTTTAGGGTGACCAGATTCAGCAACATAAGCAATACGGGTGTTGAAAAAGCCGGAGATGCCGATGATACGTTCATAAATACGATCTGATATTGCATGCGCAACTTTTCTGAGGTCAGCAAGTGTAAAGACTTTTTCGAAGCGATCTGTTTCACGATCTAAATAGACATCAAACAATTGATACGAAATTCTGTATTGACCACCAACATCAGGCGTCACATGACCTGTTACTAAAGCTTTGGCATTGATTAAGCGCCAATCTGAAAAACGGGGTGCTGCTTTAAGGGATTCAGGCGTTTGAATGAAAGCACGTGGATCAAGTAAACGAAAAATGCCGGATCTATGTAAATCAGCTTTAATGATTTCGGTGATTTCTTGAGCATGTTGATCGCCAAACATTGCGGGGATAGCGATTGGAAATGCTTCAATTTTGCCGCGCGTGATGTGCACTTCGAATTCTTCGGCGCACGTTGGTTGGATAATCAATAAATTGATAAAGAGTAAAAAAACAAGATTGTATTTAAAGTAACGCATAAAACCTCCAGGGTAAAATAAGAACGTCGTTTCAATAGGATACTAGATATGGTTTTTGTGAGGCATCAATGCATTTTGATAGAATCACAATTGCCAATCATAGTGTAATGAACTTAAAGTTTTTTAAAAGCTTAAAAGTGCAATAGGGTGTTTATTTTTAATCTTTATATAGGTTTTTGAGATTGAAGAATGCTTTTTAGAATTTAAAATTAGGTGTATTTTCTAATCTCAATCAATGTCAGGTGTTTATTAAATTTAATGTGGCTATGTAATTTGTGTTTGTTGCAATAGAATTATAAATTTTTTAAATTAAACTTCATTTATTTTATAAAAATAATTTATTAAATAACTATTAATAATAATTATGTTGTATTAATAGTTATTTTATTGTAAAATAATTTCTATATATTAGATATTTTAAATTTTATTACACCGGAGATTTTTATGAAGAAAGTATTATCATATTTATTTGTTTTTGTATCTTTTTTTACGGCAATGTCTTTACATGCTAATGATACGGAGGATAATAAAAACACAGGCAAAAGAACTTATGATGAATTTGAAAACAAAAATGAAGTTGTTAATAAACAAAAAAATCATAAAAAAAAGAAAAAATTAAATATAAAAGAAACATATACGGAAGAAACTGTAAGGATAGAACAAAGTTTTGATTATCCTAATCAACTTACATGGGCAAAAATGGTGTCTGTTCTTCAAGAAAAAATAACAAATATATGGGGGGATTATGTTAAAAAAGAACTTAAAGAAAATGAACGCATAATTTTTTTGAGTGCATTTAAGAAATTATACAATAAAAATTTAACACTTACAAAAAATGGTACTATCTTAATATCTTTGGCAAAATATATGAAAGAGGTTTATTTATCTGAAATTGATAATGATATGTCTTTAATAGATGTTTTAGGTAAAATTTTTAATTATTCAGATGAAATTTCTCAAGCCGCAGCACCTTATATTAATTGCATTGTGAGTTCTAAAAATAAAATTACCAAAGAAAAAATTCAATATATTAAAAATATAATTGATGATTTAATAAAAAAAAGAAAACATTTTGAATTAATTTTTGATGTTTTTATTTTTATTTTAAAATTTAATAACAAAAATTTTGGTACTATTGACACTAATGTTAATAATTTTATAGAGCAACATGGTCAAAAAGATGCTGTAAATATAGTGCCACTTCCTTATGCTGATTTTTATAAATATTTGTTTTCTGATAATGTTGATGATAAAGAGACTTTGTCTGATGAATTTTCCCCAGTGCGTACCGGAATTATTTCTAATCAACAAGAATACAATGATGGTATAGGGGTAAATGTTAATTTTAAGGTTGGTCAGGCCGTAAATGTACTATTTGAAGATGGATCTATATGTCCTATTGGATATACAATTCATTTTCCTGTAAATCCATGTAAAATTGAAGCCATTAAAGTTAATGTTTATGGTGGGTGGAAAAAAGATGCGCGTCTTAAACGGGCATATAAACCCTCAGTGTTAGAAGGTGTTGATGCTTATTTAGCACGTCAAAATATTATGATTATTAATTTAAATTTACCTGATTTGTTAGATAATGAAATTCATCAATCTAAAATGACTGAAAATTATATGAATAAATTGCAATATTGTATTCAAAGTTTTTTGCATGTCATTAATACACATCCTGAATCTATTCATCCATCTTTAAATAATATTAAAAATGTTCCTAAATACCTATATGGTGCTAGTTTTGGTGGTTTAACTGCGTTGATGCAAGCACAAAAATATCCTAATAGTTGGGATGGGTATATTTCTCATAATGGTTGGCTCTCTTCAGGTGAAAATGAAAAATGGGATATTTTAGGACGTCTATATAACCTTAAAATAGATCCGAGTAATTTTAATGATGTTCTTTTAGTACTTGGAAATGCATATGACAATAATGTTAATATGCGGGATTGGACTAATTTTTACGAAAAAATTAAAAAAATGGGTAAAGAACGTTTGGTTAAAACATGGTTTACGTATAATGGCATTGAGTGTAATACAAAAGAACTTCTTAATACAGGGCATGGTGCACCAAATCATTTCGAAGAATTATTAACGTATTCTTCAGTGATACGTGATTTTATGAAAAAAGATAAAATTGTTCATAATGTAGCACTTTCAAAATGGATTAATTTGATGGGATTAATAAAATCCTATGAAAATGACGTTTCTGCAACGCCCGAACAATTGTTTTTAGCGGAGATGCATCATCAGGAACATGAAAAAAAACGTGTCTTAAGTGAAGAAGAATTGAAAAATATATTTTGTGTTTTTTATGCGATTAAAAATGAACCTGCTTATCTTATGTCGCTGATTAAATCTGAACCTATTACGGATGATCAACTTGCAAAAGGCTTTGCACGAGATTATAAAAATTGGATTCATTTTTCGAAAAAAATGCATAATGAGCATCCAAATGAGAATCCAATTATGGAAGAGTTTGTGGAGAGTGATCCCTCTGAAATTGCGCCTGAACTACTTGGAAGTTACAAAAAATTGTTGTTGAAATTTTCATCTTATTATAGATCATATGATCTAACAATTAAAAGAAGTTATCTTGCTTTTTTAAGATCCATGCGTAGTTTTTTTGTGGAAAATAGTGAGTTGATTAATAGGTATGAATTAGATCAAGATGTAATGAAAAGTTTTGAAAAGGCAAAAAAAACATGGAAAAATTTTAAAGAAGATGAGGCTGAAGCGTTTAAAGACGTGATGCCACTTTTTGTGGGGCAAGATAAAGATTATGGAGATTTAAACTTTTTAAATGATTTATTAGAATTAGATGATGGATTGTTAGAGAAAAAATCAGAATGTCTTGGGAACTTAAACGATATTAAAATTGATGATATGTTTCTTTCATAAGAGCATAGTAAAACAACTTGAAAATGCTATTGGTTGATGGATATTGGTCACTTTCCTGCCCCCCCCTTGGGCATATCATTGCCCATAATTATAAACCTCTCTTCCTACGTCCCGCGGCTTGTCCGCGGGATCCAGAAAGTAAATAAAGAAGATGTCATTGCTTAATTTATACAATGTTAACTTTAGGAAAGATCGTCTGGATCCCGCGATCAAGTCGCGGGATGTAGGAGGTGGAGCAAGCAATAGTTATTAAATATCAATAGGTTGAAACACTTTTGGGTGATGATATGCCCGTGGGGAAGTCCGCGGGGAGTAGAATGAAGGTTAATATCCAACCATGTTTCTGGGATTAAAGTTCACTTTAAGCGATGAAACATCAGCGTATTTCTTTTTCAGCCAGCCAAAATCATTGCATTTTGGATTTAATATAGCCCTGTGTGCTGCATCTGCTATCGCACGATTTACGGGATTAGATGTTATTTCGTAGGTTTCATCCATTTTAGGATTGGTGAAATGGCCATCTTTGCTGATGTCAACTTTAAAGACAATATTCACATCGCGTACTTCCTGGAATTCCCAGCATGGTTCAATTTGTTTTGCAATCATGGCAATATCAGAATCATCCAAGCCCTTAGGGCCTTGCTTGCCGCCTGATTCGGTTGGTTTTTTGGGTGCAACTTTAGGCGCTTCATCCATTGCTAAAACTGATTCTAATACATCGTCGAATTCTTTGTCTTCTTTTGTTTTGGGTGCATTTGGGTTTTTAGGTTTCTGCATGGGTTTAATGGCAGCCGCTTGTGGAACAGGTTTGAGCATTGGTTTTGGCTCAGGTTTAATGTCTTTTACGGGCGCTGGTTTCTGCACAATATCTGGTTTGATCTCTGGTTTAATATCCGGTTTTACCTCAGGCTTAGGCGCTGGGATTGGATCGGGTTCTGGAATAGGTGCAGGAGGAGGGGGTGTTGGTTGATCTTCGATTGCACCAATTTTTGTCTCTTCAGGCACGAATTCGGGTTCAGGTGGCACAAGCGGTTGAGGTGTTGGTTTTTCGATGATGGGTTCAGGCTTGGGTTCTGGCACAACTTGTTTAATTTCTGGGTTTTCAGGGAGCGACGTTACCATTTCAAAACCGACAAGTTCCGGCATAATAATTTCTTTATCAAGCGAAAAAGGAAGTCCTATAATCATCAAAAGTAAGATTGCTATATGAAAGATGATTGAAAAGATAAAACCTTTGCTCATGCTTTCATTATTTTGGAAATTATCGTTTTGGCTGAACATTATTCTTGCTTAGCTTTTGATGCTGTATTAGGTTTTGCACTCACTTTATTTTGAGGCATTTGCGCGACCAAGGTTACTTTTTTAAAACCTGCAGCACTGATATGCCCCATAATTTCCATAACACGACCATAAAGTAGGGCTTCATCCCCTCGTACAAATATTTTGGTATCGTCTTTATTTTCGGTAATTGCTAATAATCTTGGGACGAGTTCTTCTAAAGCCACTTGCGTTTCTTGAATGTAAATTTCGTTCTTTGCATTGACGGAGACAACCAATGGTTCAACTTGATCTGTTAACACAGCGCTACTTGTGCTCGGCAAATCAACAGGGACGCCTACATTCATTAATGGGGCAGTAACCATAAAAACGATAAGTAATACCAACATGACGTCAACAAAAGGGGTGACGTTGATCTCGTATAATGGCTTATAATTTTCTCTGCCACGACGGCTTACTAAAGGTCCTGCCATCTTTAAGCTGCTTTCTCTTCAACGCGACGTGATAAAATCGAACTAAATTCTGTTGTAAAGGCTTCTAATCGTTTTGCGTAGCGATTCAAATCATTTGAAATCTTATTATAGGCAACAACAGCGGGAATGGCTGCAACCAGCCCTAAAGCAGTTGCAAGTAAGGCTTCGGCGATACCGGGCGCTACAACGGCTAAGGAGGTGTTCTGAGAGACTGCAATGGCTTGGAATGAGCTCATAATACCCCACACAGTACCAAAAAGGCCTGCAAAAGTCGCGGTTGAGCCAACGGAGGCTAAGAAGCTCATATATTTTTCCAGATCTTCCATTTCGCGCCCTAAGGTAACGGTCATAACGCGTTCAATGCGCGCTTGTAAACCTTGCACAGGGTTGGATGCACGTAAGGAGCGTGCCCATTCGCGCATGCCGGATACAAAAATTGAAGACATAGGGTCAGTTGGTTGAGGGCCTATTTGCTTAAAAAGATCTTCAAGTGATTGTCCAGACCAAAAGCGATCTTCAAATTCATTGGCGCTTTTATTAAGTCTACGTATACGGGTTATTTTTTCAAAAATAATTGCCCAACACCAAATGGATGCTAAAATAAGGACGATCATGACTGTTTTTACAACTAAATCTGCGCGTAAAAACAACCCTATAAATGAAAAATCTTCGCTGCCTTGAATCATCGATCTTGCCTAAGTTGAATTTAAGTTGCTATATTAATACCCTATTTTTAGCAAAAGATAAATCGGGTAATTGATTATAAATTTCTTTAATTATTTCGGGTAGTTTTGTAATTTTACCCTCTAAATTCATGCATGCCATATGTACTTTGAGAGATGCTATTAACTTGTTTTGTTTCATTATTTCTTGAGAAAACAAAACATTAGTGGGTGCGAATTTCAAAACATCTGTTTTTACTTCAAGGAAATCATCAACGAAACAAGAAGCTATAAAATCAACTTCGATCTTTCGAATCACAAAATATATTTTTTCTTTTTCGCGTAAATATAACGGAGGAATATGCATGGCACGAATCATTTCAGAACGACCGCGTTCAGCATATTTCAAATAATTCGCGTGAAAGACATGGCCAGACATATCTGAATCTTCGTAATAAACACGTAATGGCCAAATAAATACTTTATCTTCCCATCGACCCCGATTTAGGTCATAAGGCAGTTGGAGCTGTTGAGGTTGGTGCATTGGTTTTAAAGCTCATTTTGTTTTTATTGATTCTCTCACATTACAGGCGTTTTTTAAAGTGTAGCCGTTTAAATTTAATCAATCATTGCTTAAAGCCTTAAATTCTACTTTAAGTTTTGCAAGTTCCTCATTAATTATTTTTGAATCTAATCCTTGTTTTTTTGCGATATTTAATGCTCTAACAAGGGCTATTTGAAAAGGTGCTTTACCTGCTTTTATGTCTTTAATCAGTTTGTTTTTAACTTGATTATGATGTTCTGCGCTTAACTTACGTATTTTTTTAACAGATTCCAACCTATTGAAATGTTTAATTTCTTTTAGTTCTTGTAAAGTGTATACATCTGGCATGGCAGTTGCCATAATTTTAATAAAAGATTTTTGGTAAAAATCTATTATTTTTTTTCTTCCTTCGTTTTTAATATAATCTTTAAAAACAGGAAAAAATTTAGTTTGCTCTTCATTTAATCCATTAAGTAGTTTTTTCGCTTTATAAAGAATTGTAACAAGTAATCTGTTAAGACGATAAATTTCTGGATTATTCAAATAAGCAAGCTCTTCATCCGCTATTTCCTGTGCAAGCTGTTCTTTTTCAGGTGTTCGTAGATCAGTTGCTACTGAGTAATTAAAACTGCGCATGTCTTTATCTGTTGTTGTAATGTAATTGGTGAGCATTTTCTGAAATTCTTCAGACTCAAAAGCGTCAAAAACAGCTTTTTCAAAAATATTTAATTTTTCAGTATTAATGTTTTCTTTTTGCGCTTTTTGAAAAACATCGGTCAAAATTTCTTTTAATAAATTTGGTGTTGCTGGATTGTAAATAGAATTTTGACTTAATAATAGTTTGAAATCATTGCTATCAAAATTCGATCCAACAATATTAAGGGCATATTTTAAAACCATAGGATGAATTTTTAATTGTTCAATTTCTTGTAACTCAGTTTTTGATATTTTGCTCAAATAAAGTTTTTTTTGAATATCAAGATTTGTTTTTCTTTCTTTTTGTTTCTCTTTAAAATATTCATTAACAAAAATATCGTTAAATTTTGAATGCGATTGGTTGAATCTTCTGGAAACTGATTGAAATTTTTCAAATAAACGACTATATAGGTTCTTCATATAATAAAACTTAAGATCTTTTTCGCTTTTTTTATCTTCAATACTTAAAAGAATTTTATTAAAAATTTTATTTTTTTCAGCATTTTCATTAGCTGTTGCAGAAAAAAACGTTAAAGTAATACAAATAAACAACAAAAATTTTTTCATAACACACCTCATTTAATAGCTACAATATCATTATAACAAAAATTAAAATTTTAATCACTTATATTTTTTTTTGTTTAAAAAGGTATTAGTGTGACTATTTAATTTTTGTAAGTATAAAAAAAGGGCGCCTGTTGGCACCCCTTTTAAAGTTTTAGTTTAAAGTTTTAGTAAGCTTCAATAGCATCCGGAGTTGGTTGCTCTTCGCCAATATCATCCATATCCAAACCAAGTTCTTGATAAAAATTTGCTAATTCTTCTTCACTTTGCTTGTTTTTGCTATAGTCTTTGTTTTTAGCATGTTCAAACATGATAGAAGCCATCATTGCGTCTTGTTCAAGACGATCGGCTTCTGCTTTTAGGTTTTTAGCTTTACCAAGATCTTGCTTGGCAATTTTAGCAGCTTCAATTTTTTTTGCTTTAGCACTACTGCGTTTCTCTTTTCTCATGTTGTCATAAGACTCAGAGTCAGAATCGCTATCAGAGGCTTCTGCTTTAATTTGATTTACATGTTTAACATGTGCATCATTGTCATTAACGTAATTTTTAAAGTCGTTATAGGCTGTTGCGTAGTTTTGTCCAAAATCATCGATTGCTTTTTCTAATCTGATACGCTCAGCAAGATTTTTCTTGAGCAAGTCAAATCCTTCTTCAATTATGTTCGTATAACGATCCATAAAGTGATTAACAACCATTGGCCCCATATAAGCTTCATCAATTAATGAATCATATAATGGGAAATCTACACCAACATGTTTTGAATTATATACTTCAGGAACGATTGTAGGAACAGCATCCCAAACGTTGAAAATACGAAGCATGTTACCACGACCAAGCTTTTCCTCAACCTTTTTCCCTGATTTTGCATCAAAAAGCCTTGGTGATGCAACTGTTACCAATTTAATATCAGCACCAATTTTCTTTGCAGGTAAAAGATTTGTCTTAAAGTCATAGGCCAAAATTGTAGCAATTGCAGCACCAAGACTATGTCCTGTTACATGACAAGTAAATGGATTTTTTGCAGACTTAATATTGTCCATGTTTTTTTCAAGAAATGTATTAAATGCAGCTTTAATGCTTCCAATGCTTTGCTCATAAGCAACAGCAAAGCCTTTATGAATATTTAAACCAACACCTGCACCTGTAGAAGCATTTCCCTTTTTACCCCAGACCTGAACATTTTTAAACCAATCCCTTAAAGATTTTGTACCAGGAACAACAACAATCATGTCGTTTATATTTTTGTTGTAAAGGATAAATCCGCCGAATTCTATGCCATTTCTAAGAAAACTATCAACTACTTCATATCCTTTAAAATCATGATTCCAAGCGATAAGGTTTTGATCTTTTCTTATAGCGTCGTTATAATCATTTTGAATTTCACGATCTATAAAAGATGATTTTGTTTCATTTTTTACGCGTTTTTCAAATTTATCGAGATTATCTTCAAAGTCAGTTGCCGGCAATGTGTCCTTTTTAAGCTCAGTAATAATGTCTTTAAGTTCTTTAGAAGCGTTTGGGCTGTCAAATGTACTAACAACAATGTCTTTAATGGATTTACGTTCTTCAAGAGACATTAGTTTATCTGAATTATAAATCCATCCTTTTGAAGTAGTGGCATTTTTATGTGCAGCTTTAATTTGAGCAAGCGCTTTTTGGCGTCTGTCAATTTTTGCTTGCGCCATTGTTGCAACATCAAGATCTGCATTCATTGAAATATCATAAGCAAGCTTGTTAAGGCGCATGGTTTTATTAAGATAGTCGGCATCAATTTGACTTACAAAATTATTTTGATCCATGAAAGCATCATCAAGACCTGGTTTTTTTAAATTATCAGTATAAAAACCAAGACCCACTTTTTCACCTTTAAAAAGCGCTTCATAGGCAGGTTTTGCTGAATTGTAATCTTGCACTAATGTTTCGAGTGCTTCGACTGGATTTGTTTCTTTTGTTGCATTGGCAAAATTAGCCGAGGAAATGGCCAGTGCGAAAATTGCTAGTGAAAATATTTTCTTCATTTTAAATAGTCCTTTCAAAAATGGTTTACGTTCTAATATAATTTAATTATAGGTCATTAAAATTGTCCTGTCAACATCTTTTTTAAGAATTGGTGTAATAAAAAAGAGTTTTGTATTGTTGTTTGGAAGAATAGTGTTTGTTAAGAGAAGTTTGTCAAGATCTAAAATATAATCTTGGTAAATTTTATTTAACATGTTGTTGTTTCTTTGCATTTTTATCTCCTCTAGCTTTCCATGAATGAATGGCTCGCCTTAAAAATAGATCACACATTTAAATATTTGTGATCTATCTTTATGTTTTTGTTGCATTTTGATTTTTATTTGCACTCGTTTTATATATTCATTTTGTAGAAAAGAAGTAAAAAAAACGTTAATTATTACTTTTTTTTAAAAATATTTTTGATCAAAATTGTTCGATTCCTATATTTTTTTTTGAAATTTTATAGGTAGGACTCTTAATTAATTTAAAATATCCTCTGATATTTTTTCACGTGTAAATTTTTTATATTGTTCCATCAAAGGGATAGCATCTAATTTTGGGTATTGTTTAAAAAGTTTTTGATAATTGTCACGCCAATATAATGTAGTAAAACGTGGTACAACACGTAAATTATCTTCTAATGAGTTAAAAGCATGAAGTAATTCATGGTCTATTTCTAAGAAAATTTGAGAATGAATATCAGTTATATTAAGATTTGTAGGGCTTCCCATATGTATAATATGTATTTCTGGTGGAGTGACGTGCTCATCATCAAACCATCTTTTGAGTAAATTGATAAAGGTTTCGAAAGAATGACCATTGGAATGATCAACAATAAATATTTTTTTTGAATCAATGAGTTTGGGGTTGAATTGATGTTCATAAAGCATTTTGCGGAATATGGATTCCTTATTATGGGTAAGAATATTTAGATATGATAATTCTGGTTTGTAATGTTCAGGGATTTTTTTTGTGTAATCAGGACAGCCAGAAAATGGAACATTGATAATTGTTGTGTCGTGATCACTTTGAGTGTGCGCAATTTCTTGAATCGTAATACCCAGATAAGCAGGTGCTTGACCTAAAACAAACAAGACATTTCCTTTAATATGGTTATATGTTTTTTTTGCGGCATTAAAAACATGTTCTTTGTTTTGATGTTCTGTAAAAAAAGTTGGATCACTTCTTTCATAATCTTCTTTTTGCTGTAATTGACTATAGGGAAGAAATAAAGAGCCAATTTCATAAAGTCCGAACTTGAATTCAAAAATTCTTTTTAACATTGGCGTTAAAATGTCTTTTGCATCCCTTTGATCAAATTTATCAAGGATATTTTGTGCCGATATCTTTTCTTGGGGCGGAAGGGAAATTTCAGAATGATTTTCTTGTGATTTTGTATTGGGTTCAGAAGAAACGTCATCAAAATCCTTTTGTTCTGCCGTTGTTTTTTTTGTTTCAGTAAATAACTTGTGTAAAAGTGATATGTTGGGTTGTGTTAGACTGTCACGTTTTTTTCTATTTTCCATGGTTTCTTGAATGGAGGTATAAATTTCTTTTGCCCATTCAACATGATCAACAAAAGGTGCGTCTTGAATATTATCTATTGTTGCACTTTGCATTAAGTTTAAAAGAGTGGGTTCTTGTTGTGGAAAAATGGGAGGGGTCATTGAGCTCAAAAATATATTATCTTTTTGCAATTGTTCAAATGTTTGTTGAGCCTTTTCCACAGAAAAAGTAGATTTCTCGTTTTCTTCAATGAAAGTATAATGGATGCTTATAGATTCAATATTATTTTTTCGACAAAATATTTCCATTTCTTTTGTATTGTTTTCTTGATCATCAATAAAAATAATTTTGGTTGGTTTTTGCTTTGAATATTTAATAAATTCTTCTAGATATGCTGTCTTTGAAAATCCGCAGGTATAAATAATGCCATTTGAAAATAATGGAAAAGCATAACTTTTATAAGGATCTCGTTTCGCGAATGTCTTAGATTCAAGATTTGGAAAAGAGCGATTGAAATGAATATTGAATTTTTTTAACGTATCATATCTTAAGTCTGTAAGATTTTCAAAATGACTTAATTTGCCAGTTGATGCTTTGGTGAGTGCAATTGTTTTAATGTCTCTGCTTTGTAGGGAGTGAATAAGACTGGGCCATTCAGCATGAATAAGTTTCATTTTGTAGGGTGTGTATAATAAATCAATAAGATTAAAATCATTGTTTTGTGCATAAACGTATTGACTGAGCTGATCTACATGTTTTGGCATAAGTGGATTTTGAAAAGTAATAAGCACTTCATCAACGTCAAAAATAACCCAGGTATTTTCATCTGCTGTAGAAATAATGGCTGCTGCTTTTTCATAAGTTGAGACTTTTATTATTTCGCAATGCGCTGAATTTTTGATACAAAAAAGCATAAAAAGGAGTAAATAAATGCGCATGATATCCTCATTTTTTAAGTATATATACTTGAATTATTATGAAATGTGCGTCAAGAGGAAAAAGTGCACACAAATACAGGTATTCTTTGGGCCTGAATTGCGAACCTAAAATTATACATCTTTGTGCCCTCCATCGTTTGAAGTAGGTGGGTGTTTGCCAAATAATTATTTTAATCTTTGTATAGAGTAAGATTTATTATGTCAAATTTTTTTTAAAATGTAAAATTTTATTATCAGGATGGTGGTGTAGATGTTTCAATAATTGCGCAGATTTTTTCTGGGTCTTTTTATAGTGGAATATGTGTTGAAAGTTTTTTACTTCTTTAGAAAAAACGTTTTTTTTATTAAAGATGTTATAATTTGTTTATTTACTTATTATCTAATAGGTTTTCTTTTTTAATAAAATGGTATTTTATATTTTTTAATTAATTTATAAATTAATTTTTATTTTTTAATGTATTAACTTTCTAAATTAATTTTAAATAAAGTAAAGTTTATTTTTATTATTTATATGTATGAATTTTTTTTATAAAAATAATTGATTTTTTTTAAAAAAAATACTAATATAATTTTTGTTATTATTTTTAATTGAAAGGAATTTTAAAATGAAACTAAAACTATTTCTGGCGTCACTTATCTTTAGTGTTTTTGCCCATCAGGGCTTTTCTTATGCAATTGGTGATGAATCTTCCTCTAGTTCTTCCTCTAGTTCTTCTTCTATCTCCGATCCGCGTTTAGAGCTTAATTCTTTATTTGTGGAATGTGATGCTTTTTTTACAGTTCTTAGACAACAAATAATGCAAAATGGGTCTGTTCAAGATAATGATTATGAAACTTTAATTGAAGACGCTATTGCTAAAAATTTAAATGGGCATGTTTTTAAAAACAACAATAGCGAAATGCATTTGGCTTTCAATCGAAAGTCAAAATTGTCGGATTTAAACGATGCGATAATAATAAGAAAAATAAATCTTTTTATTATTGTGATGGGGCATTTTCTTAAGGGTACAAATGAATTTAATAAAAATATACATTTTATTCCTATATTTGAAAAATTTAAAAATGACCTTGAGATACTAAGAAATAGATCTGGATATTTAATTATGGATAACGATATATTGGCGGCCTCGTCCTCGGTATATCGACTTTTGGCACAGCTGAAGCAATACAATGAAAAAACTGACGAAGCGATTCAGCTTAATCTTTGTTTGGTTGATTTTCTTTGTAATGCAAAGCACAAAAATAAATTTACAGAAAAATTACTATCTACATTGGATCCAATTGATTTGATTTTAAAAATATTTACATATTATGTAGATGGAGAAAGGTTGAATGGATTTTCAAAATTTAATAACTATCAAAAAAAATTTTTTAATTTATACGCTGATAGAATTTCAGATGATTTTAAAGAAGATGTTTTATGTATTATTAAGGATCTTGCTTTAGTGGGTAAGTCAGACCACTTGATTGATATTATTGGAATTCTTCCTGATGTTTTTTTTAAGAGTGATAAAGAAAATCCAATATATAAAGAAATTGTAAGAATTATTTGTTGTGTTGGAGAAAAAATTACTTTTAAAGATTATACAATAGAAAAAAATCGTATTAAAACCCTTATGGGATATTTGGAAAAAAAAGGTATTTTCGAAAATATACTAAATGATGATTTTAATATTATAAAAAAAAATATTGATTTAGTCTCCTTTTTTGCAAAGATTTATCAAGACATTGGTTGTTTTGTTAAGGCTGGAAAAATTTATGAAGGTGTAGGTTTTTTAAAATGTGTTTCAAAAAATTATGAAGGAGCCATTGAGCATGATGAAGATATATCTTCTTTTGCCAAAGTACTTACGAAAAGTGCTCAACGGGGTGGTGCAAGATCTTTGGTGTTTTTGGTGAATTATTATTATGATGTATTTACTAGAGAAAATTTTTCTAATGATAGTTTAAGGGAACGTTTGGCAAGATTCAAGAGTGTGTTTGATGCTGTTTGTGTAGAGCTTGTTAAGATTGTTGAAGCTGGTGAATGTATTGATCAAGATGAAATATATAACGTTCTCCTTATTATTCCACTTATAGATGATTGTGATGTTTCTTGTGATGAAGTTTGCCTTGCTAGTATTAAGAAACAATTGAGGGGCTTCGGTACACACATGGCAATATTATGTAAAAAAATTGTATATTCTTTGAATGTTGTGTTTTCCTCTTCCTCTTCAGCTTCCCCATCTTCCTCATATTCGCCCTCTTTAGGCGTTGAGTTGCCGAAGAATGTTAATAAGGCGCCCTCAATAGTTAAAGATTTAAAGAAAAGTACGAAGTCTAGTGGTGAAAAAGTGAAAGCTTTTGTTTCTGAAAAACTTCAAAAAGGTAAAAAAGGTGGTAAGGCCAAAACTCAAAAAAATTCTAGCGGAAGCAGTTCCTATTCAAGTTCTTCTTCTGAGTCCGACAAAAGGAGTAAGCGAAAAAAATGGTTTGGTAGCTCATCTTCCGCTGATTCTTCTTCAAGTGTGCCGTCATCTGTTCCACTTTCAAGCTTAGCGTCATCTGTTTCTCTTTCAAACTTGTCTATAGTCAGTGAAGCTTATGGTACAAATATGCCGCGTGCTGATAACTCTGGTATGGGGCAAAGCGCACGGACTTATGTGCAAAATCTTTCACTTAAAAAGGAAAAGAAAAAGACAAAAAAAGACGATAGTCTTGAAAATATGAAGGAATTAGATTTGCAGGCTAGCAAGGCATTAAATAAGGTTGATTCCAAACAACGAGATCATGTTGGTTCATCTTTAAGATCTGCTTTTTCTTATGGTTCGACATTTTTGCCAGATTTCGCGACGAAAGCGTTTCGTGCGGGTAAAAAGATAAAAACTTTTTTTGGTCGCGTAAAATCACTTGCAAAGATAAAGTGGCGGCCAGATCAAATAGAATCCATGGTCACAAAAATGGGTGGTAGGTTTTGTTCAGATGAAGGAAAAGGCGGTCATGCTATGATTCGCTTTTCAGCTATGAAGCCCATCACTTTTAAAAATCATGGTGGCGATTGTAAAGAAGGTGCACTAGTTCCTTTGTTTAAAAAACTGCATGAGCGCTCTTTAGAGGGTGATGATATTGGTAACCGTATAAAATCCATTTTGATGAAAGAGACGGGCACTTCAGATCTTGATTTAGAAGCTGAGGCAGAATTGTTTGGTCTTCAGGAAAATGAAAGATCTTTTTCTTCAAGTTCTTCCTATGATGCGTCAGAGGATGATGATTCTGAAAGTTCTGAAGACACTTCTTCTGAGGAGGAGTGATTAAGGTTTTTTTGCACGTGAGTGTAAGATAGAAATTTCTCATTTGTAGGTACGTGCATACAAATTCAGAAGCCCCGCTAGCTATTTGAAAGCTAAGTGGGGCTTGTGAGTAATTTTGTTTGAATGATTCGGGCTGTAAAAAGCCTCAATCCACACGTGTCGCATTCATTTCAATAATCTTGCCATCTTCCATTTTCAAAATGCGATCCATGAAGGGCAATAATTCATGATTGTGGGTGGCAATAAGAATCGATAATTCTTCTTCTCGGACAATTTGAATTAACATTTGAAAGACGGATTCTGCAGTATGCGGATCCAAATTTCCTGTGGGTTCGTCCGCGAGTAAAAGCTTTGGCTTATTGGCAAGCGCGCGTGCGATGGCCACACGTTGTTGTTCCCCACCCGACATTTGTGCTGGGCGATGGTTAAGTCTATCTTTAAGACCGACACGTTCCAAAAGTTGAGTTGCTTTATCTTTTGCTTTATCTTTAGGGGTAGCATTTAGAAGCAATGGTAGCATGACGTTTTCAAGGGCTGAAAATTCAGGCAATAAATGATGCGCTTGATACACAAAACCAAGTTGCTGACGACGTATTTTGGTGCGGTCTCCGTCAGAGGCACGACGTGTTGATTTGCCCGCAATTTTGACGTCACCTTTGCTCGGTTTTTCAAGCAATCCTGCAATGTGTAAAATGGTTGATTTGCCAGCACCAGATGGTCCTAACAGGGCCGTGATTTGTTTGGGGTAAAGATGAAGCGTCACATCATTCAGGACGTGGATATCGCGATCACCTTGATGGAATGTGCGTGAAATATGTTCTAATGTTAAAAAGGGATCACTCATAGCGTAAAGCCTCAACAGGATCAAGTTTCGCGGCTTTCCAGGATGGATACAGGGTTGCTAAAAATGTGAGTCCTAATGCAATACTGACAATGAGTAAAATTTCTAGAAAATTAAGTTCAGCGGGTAGTTTAGTAAAACCATATACATGCGGATCGAAAAGGTCGACACCACTAAAGGATAAAACCCATTTCCGCATTGCGTCAATATTCTTGGTAAATACAATGCCTAATATGGTGCCAAAGATAGTGCCGATAATGCCCACACTTGCACCACTCCAAAAAAAGACACGCATAATAAAACCGCGTGTGGCGCCCATGGTGCGCAAGATGCCAATATCCTTACCTTTTGTTTTAACAAGCATAATCATGCTTGAAATAATATTAAGAGAGGCCACTAAAATAATCATGGTTAGGATAATAAACATGGTTGTACGTTCAACAGCAAGCGCATTGACGAGCGAGCCAATCATTTGTTTCCAATCAAGAACATTTAGACCGCGTTCAGCTAATTTAACGATCTCATGTCTGAAAAAATGAGTGTTTTCAGGGTCATTTGTAAAAATTTCAAGACTATCAACACCGTCATATTTTTTAAAATAGACTTTGGATTCTTCTAAAGGCATAAAAATGACGCCTAGATCATATTGTTGAAAACCTAGATTGAAAATGCCACCCACAATATAAGATTTTGAGCGTGGAATAGTCCCGAAAGCGGTTACATTGCCGATTGCTGCAACAAGTTCAATCCGGTCACCTTCATGAAGGTCTAATTGGTCTGCTAATCGATGGCCAATTAAAATGCCACCTTGTTTAAAAGCATCTAATGATCCCTGTACAATTGCATTGCGAAAGGCGTCTCGTGTTTCCATATCCTCGGGGGTAACGCCACGAACGAGCGCGCCTGCAGCATTGCCTTTGGCACTTGCTAAAACTTGGCCTTGTATAAAAGGCGAGACGTGGGTGACACCTTTGATTGTCTTTATTTTTAAAGACAGATCATCATAATCTTTGATGAGGCCATAAGGTTCACTAATAGTTAAATGGCCGCCAAAGCCGATAAAGTTGCGTATTAATTCTTTATGAAAACCACTCATGACGGAGGTTACAATAATAAGTGTTGCAACCCCAAGCATGATGCCAATCAATGAAAGCCATGCGATGATAGAAATAAAGCCTTCATCTCGTTTAGAGCGTAAATAACGCCATGCGATAAAGCCAACGAGACTCCTCATGCAGCTCTCGCATTATTTTTAGTCATGTGATTGAGCGCTGATTCAAGGCTAAGTTCTTGAGACTCATTGGTTTTACGGCATTTAAGTTCAACCGTATTTTGTGCAATACCCTTAGGGCCAATAATAAGCTGCCAGGGGAGGCCAATCAATTCCATATCCGCGAGTTTAACGCCTAAACGTTGATCACGATCATCATATAAAACTTCTTCATTATTGTTGGTCAGCTGCGTATAAATATCATTTGATACTTTGTCGCAATTTGCATCACCTGATCGTAAGTTAATTAACCCAATGCGATAAGGCGCTACAGATTCTGGCCAAATGATCCCTTTATCATCATGGCTTGCATCAATGATGGCGCCAACCAAACGGGACACGCCGATACCATAAGATCCCATATGGGCCAAAACTTCTTCACCCTTAGGATTGACGATTTTTGCGTTCATGACTTCCGAATATTTCGTTCCAAAGTAAAATATGTGACCGACTTCTGTGCCACGCGCCACACTTAATTGTTCTTCAGGGATGGGGGCATCGCCTGGTTTGTGTTTTTCGTCTGTGGCTGCATAATATTTTTTTAGTTCTGATATATCTTTATGATCGAAATCAGATCCTAACGTGTCATAAATCGGATCATAATAAAGGGTTGTTTCGCCCGTTTCGGCGAGGATACAAAATTCATGGCTTAGGTCACCACCAATAGGTCCTGAATCAGCTTGTGTTGGAATGACTTTAACGCCTAAACGTTTAAATGTTTTTAAATAGGTTTTATACATAAGATCATAGGCATTGACAGCATCTTCGTAATTTAAGTCAAAAGAATAATTATCCTTCATTAAAAATTCACGACCACGCATCACACCAAATCGTGGACGAATTTCATCGCGAAATTTCCAGTTGATTTGATAAAACATTTTAGGCAAATCACGATAGCTTCGTACGAATTTACGGAAAATCGCCGTGATCATTTCTTCGTTGGTGGGGCTATAAAGTAGATCGCGTTCATGACGATCTTTAATACGTAGCATTTCCTTGCCGTAGGCATCAAAACGACCACTTTCACGCCATAAATCAGCGGGTTGTAAGGTTGGCATAAGCACTTCTAAAGCGCCTGCTTTGTTTTGCTCTTCACGAATAATGTTTTCGATTTTTTTAAGGACGCGAAGGCCGAGCGGGAGCCATGAATATATCCCTTGCGCTTCCTGATGAATCATCCCCGCGCGCAACATGTAACGATGCGACAAAATTTGGGCTTCTTGAGGATTTTCTTTTAAAGTCGGTATAAAATAACGGGATAAACGCATGTTAGGACTCTCCTTCTTCAATGCATAGACTTTAAGCGAAAAGGGGAGAAAAGTCTAGAGATGATGGGGCGTTCTTTAAGAATGAAAAGCATTTTTCAGGATTATTTAAAAATTATTTTTATTTACTTTATATCTAAATAATACTTGACAATTTTAAACAATAAATTATAATTCAATAATTATTAAATTTATATATTCTATAAAAGGATTAAAGAATGAAGAGAAGTTATTTAGCCATTGCTTTAACTATGTCTATTTTTCAGATAAATGATGTGCTTTCAGGTAAAGGTGATATTTTATTAAGCGCAGAAAATTCAACATGTTATCATCAACCATATCAAGAAGTTCAGTCTGCAGATATTTATTATCACAAGGGTCAACCTCAAAGTTATTATGATAATAGTCAAAATTATGTAACGGTTTATGTAGATGGAACTTATTCTGTGTACTTTACGCATACTAATGTTCTAGCGATTTATTATCCTAATGGAGCAATCCGATGTGATTATGTTGATGGTGGGTTTGCAATTTATGACGCCTTGTCTGACCTTAGTCAGCATTTTACGGACAGAGGATTTTTAAATATTGTTGTGCCTGGATTACCCGGAGGTATACCTACTTTTTATCCAAATCCACATTATAATAATCATTCTAATACACCTAGGTCTTATAAACAAAAACCTAAAGTTGTGCACCTGAAAAAGAGTAACAAATCTTATGGTAATCGTGGCAACAAAGAAAATATGAAAAACTATGGAATTGGATCTCAAGACCAAGTAGGCAATACAAATCCTATTGTGCAAAGTGACGCATTGCATGATAAAAGTGTGCAAATTACAAATGATTTAACTTTTCTAGAAACTGACAATGTACAACAAGTACAGTCTGATGATGTAAAGTATTCTGAAAGTATTGATGAACAAATAGTGCCATTGGTTGAGCAAATAAGTTTATTAAAAATGGTAAATGATCAGCCGGTTGAAATTGCGAAGCCCTCTCAACAAACAACTTGGTCAAGTTTATTTAAAGGATCATCTAATGTTGTTAGCACATTTCCTCTATCAGATAAAAAAAGTAATAATTCTAAAAAAAGAAGATTTAGTTATATTGATCTTGACAAAGATGCAAAGGATTTTTTATATCAGCATAATATAAAAACATTATGTGAGATTAAAAATGAGATTTTAAAGATTAAAAATAATAATAATTCTTTTATGGAAAATAAATTTTCATATTTTATTAATGCTGCTAATATTTTTAGACATTCAACTAATATTGAAAATAAATTATTAGGAAAAAGTATATTGAAATATGTTCTTTGCAATAAAAGAATAGACCTTTATTCAAAAGGAAGAGCATATACTTATTTAGGAAAAATAAGATCCCATGATAAACAATATGAAAAAGCTATACAAATTTTTCAAAAAGGTTTAAGTGTTTGTGGTGAACATGCGCGTCTTTATTATTTTATCGGTAATAATTATGCATTTTTAGAAAGATGTGATGAAGCAATTGAAAACTGGAATAAAGCTTTTGATAAGGTTTCAAAAGAAGATATTAGTCTTAAGATAAAAATTTATCATAGATTTGTTCATTGTAAAGAATATCATAAAAACAATCATAAAATTATCGATAAACTATTGAATGAAAATCTTTTATTAATAGAAGATAATTACAATGTTGAAAGTTTTAATGAAAAAAATTCTAAAGAAACAAAAGAAATTCAAAGAATTTATTTTGCAGAAATTGTTAATCTTACAGAATTATATCAAAATGAAAATCTTCACGATGCAGCGCTTAAAATCCGTTCAATGTTCAATCAATATGGTTTTATGACATCTATTATTAAGGAGGGACTAAACTATATTAAGGATAATATATCAGATTTAGTTCTTGAAGATATTTATTTTGAAAAGCCAATCGCTGATCATATCGAGATGAGCGAATAATACATTCAGAAAAGCTTGTTGAAAAGTCGATGACTATAAGTTAAAGACTTTTCAACGAGCTTTCTAATTTACTCTTAATTTTCGTGATCTTCACTTTTCACAGAATCCACTTCTTCGTCTGTCTCGACTTTATAAACACCTTGGATCCAACGATGGAGATCTACTTTTTTGCATCTATCGGAACAAAGAGGGCGATATTTTATATCGGTTGGTTTTTTGCACAAAGGGCATTTGGTGTTATTTTTTTCTATTCCTGGATGTTTTGTTCTTCATGAATAATATTTTTAATTTTTTTAAAGACCCGAAGACCTAACGGAAGTCATGAATATATCCCTTGCGCTTCCTGATGAATCATCCCCGCGCGCAACATGTAACGATGCGACAAAATTTGGGCTTCTTGAGGATTTTCTTTTAAAGTCGGTTAAAATAACGGGATAAACGCATGTTAGGGCTCTCCTTCTTCAATGCATAGACTTTAAGGGAAATGGGAAGAAAAGTCTAGAGTAAGGTTGGATTTATATATATCGATAGCTACGAATAAAGTGATTTTTTCAGGAGGTGTTAAGTCTTTTAGATTTTTTAATTTTTTTTGAGAAATTTGGTAAATTTTAATCAAGGAAATATAATTTATTAACTTTTTGTTATTGCAATATAATTGTATAAATATTGATATATTTAGACATAAGACTTGACTATTTTAAATATTAAACATAGAATCCTTTTTATTTTTTGAAAATTAATTCTTAGAGGATTGTGGAATGAAAAAAATCTATTTAATTGTTGCTACGATAACATCAATTTTTCAAATGAATACCTCTTTTGCTGGAAAAGATAGTGTGTTAGCTCAATCTTCATCGGATGAAAATTGCACCATAAATTCAATACGTTGTAATGTACCAGATTCTTACCAAAGTAAAATCCTTCAGGGGTTTTATGATGATAACTTGAATTATGTAACAATGTATCAAGATGGATCATATTCCGTTTATTTTTTTAAAACGAATGTTGATGCCACTTATTACTTTAATGGTGTGATTCTGTGTAATTATCGTGATAATCGAATTGCTGTTTATGATCCAAATGCTTGCGTCAGTCAGTATTTTATTAATGGAGATTATGCTGATATTACGCATTCTGGCTTACCAGAAGGTATTCCTTTGTTTTATCCGACGCCTCGTTGCTCTACTTCAAATAATATTTTGCATGTAAATGAAAATCTTATTAATAAAAATAAAAACGTGAAACAAAAAAGTAATACGCGTATTAATGCTAAAAACAAAGAAAATAATATAAGCAATAAAAATGTATTGTTCTATTTAAGCATGATAGAGGGGAAAGATGAGGGGACGGATGAACTTACGCAATTTATTGAAGAAAAAATAGTAGAAAATCCTATTGAGCAATCTATACAATTGCTTGAACAGATAAATTTGGATGAAGATTGTCTTGTTGCAAAGGATGTTCCTTCTTATGAACTTAAAAATTGGGCAATTGCGGCGCAACAGTCATCTAGTGATTTAACATCTTCTTTATTAAATCAAAAAGATGTTCTTATTAAATCAAAAAAGTTTAATTATGATAATCTTGATGGAGATGCAAAATTATTTTTGAAAAATATTGATGTAAGAACGCTGGATGTACTTAAACAAAAAATAAAAAAACTTAGAAACAATAATGGTTTCTATGGCAAGAAGAATGAATTTTTCGATTATATACGTGCTGCGAATGAATTTAGGCATTCAAAAAACACTGAAAATCAATTATTGGCAAAATATATATTAAAGGCGCTATTATTGAGCAGAAATATAGATATTTTTTCAAAAAAATTAGCTTATACGTATTTGGGAAAGATAAAATCGCATAATAATCAACATGAAAGGGCTATTCATAAATTTCAAGATGGATTGAATGTTTGTGGGGAGAGTGCACGTCTTTATTATTTTATAGGCAATAATTATGCTTCTTTAGAAAAATATGATGAAGCTATTGAAAATTGGAAAAAAGCGCTTGCACATGTTGAAAAAAATGATTTGGAAATAAAAATTAAAGCTCATACAAGATTGTTATATTGTAAAGAATATCACCAAAAAAACACTAAAATAATACATGAATTGTACTTCAAAATAATTGACTTAATTCAAAGTAATAAGATGGTCACTGAATATAAGGGTCTTTATAAAAAATTGATTATGGATTTTATTGATTATAAAGAAACGAATGATTGCGCCGGAATGTTTATTTTTAAAAAACCTAGAGCAAATGGGCATATTTTAAAAAATATGCTAAATGCTCTTAGCGGGATGTATGCAAAACATAAAGAAGATTATGGAAATGATTGAGCCGTAATTTTATTAAACATATGCTGAAAAGTCGTTTGGTTTTAACTTAATGACTTTTCAGTATATTAGCCTTCATGATCTTCGCTTTTCACAGAATCCACTTCTTCATCTGTTTCAACTTTATAAATGCCTTGGATCCAACGATGAAGATCAACTTTTTTGCATCTATCGGAGCAAAAAGGACGGTATTTTATATCCGTTGGTTTTTTGCATAAGGGGCATTTACTTGTTAGTTTTTTTTCTTCTGGGATATTCTGTTCTATGGGCATAAATCACCTAAAACTGATTTTAACGATTGTCGGTCACCATAACGTACAATTTCAAAAAGGCCTGCTTTTGTAAATCCTAAAATATCACAATCAACCATATCTTTTTGTTTTAATGTACGCATTTTTTGTATTATTTGGTTTTTGTAATCTTGGTTTTTCATGCGTATAAAGTCGATCAAAATCAGACCGCCTAAATTGCGTCCTATTATGTGTTCTATAATAGTAGAACATGCCTTTAAATTGAAATGAAAAACAGCATCCTCAAATGATTTTTCAGGACGTTCACCTTCCATATTTAAATCAATTGCTGTTAAGGTTTGCCCTTCTTCGATTAATAAATTGCCTCCCTTTGGAAGAGCTACAAATTCATCATTAAATTCTAAAAAGATGTGGTCTAAATCGTTATTTTTAAAGAGACCGGGGAGGGCGCAAAATTGTATTTTAAGATCTAATGCATTCGATTGAAGTAAGGATTTTACTTGAAAGAATAAATCACCTTCAATATGAAATGTATCAATATTTGAAAATTTCAATTTCTCGCATAATCGTAATAAAGGGTGTTTTGCTTCAAGAATAGTAGATTGTTTTTGATTGGCAATTTTAATATCGGATCGTTCTTTGAGTAATGCTTTTTTGTCAGTGTTTTTATCTTTAATGATTTCAACGGCAATGATTTCACCTTCATGAAAGGCGCGTTTGGGGGATTTTAAAAAACCAATTTCATTATTTGAAAATGTAATGAAGATGGCATTTAAGCTTGGGGCAATGCGTTGGACTTTACCTAAATAAATAGAACCACTTCGATCGAGTTGTTGTAAATCAAAAAGTCGAAAAGTATATAATTGATTATTTTCTAAAATGGCGACGCGCATAAAATGATGGAATTGATCGATGTATAGTTCATATCTCACTTAAATAACCTTCTTCTTTCAAACTGTGAAGGGCGTCAGATTTCGGAATTCACAATGCTCAAGTATAAAGGATACGTTCCGCTTGCTCATCACTCATCTTCCTACTTACATTTTGAAATAATTTGGTTAAAGTCTGCACTTTTTAGAAGTTTATTTGTTTCGCATAAATCAAGACCTACGATATTAGAATAGGATCCGGATATAAAATCAATAAAAGTGGCAGCTAAACCTTGAATCGCGTATCCACCTGCTTTTTCAACCCATTCATGCGATTGAATGAAATTTTCTTTTTCTTCTTTTGAAAGACATTTGAATCGTACAATTGATTGGCTGAGTTTAATTCTTTTTTTGCCATCCGGTGTAATCAAACAAATGCCACCATAAACACGGTGTCTACGACCGGATAGAAGATCTAAGAATTTGCGTGCTTCAGTTTCGTTTTCAGGTTTACCTAGCATACGTCGTCCACAAGCAACAATTGTATCGGCTGATAATATAAAAGCGTCAGGATTTGTTTCTGCTATTTTTTCGGCTTTAAGCAATGAAAGTCTTTTTGCGCAAACACTGGGCAATTCATTTTTAAGGCAAGATTCATCAACATCTGCCGGGATTATTTTATTTGGTACTATATTAATTTGTTTGAGCAATTCTAATCGTCTTGGCGATTGAGAGGCTAAAATTAAGGATTTTGACATTGATGAAAAAGTAATTTGAAGCTCCCAGGTATCTATAGAGTAACTACCCAATTTATGAGGCAAAGTCTAGAAAGGGCGAGACCCGGAACGGAGTGTACTTCTATGTACATGAGTACAGGAAGCGCAGTCCTGACGACGAATTTGACCATAATGTGGGTAGTTGTGTTATTTTTGACGGAATGTGATCCGACCTTTTGATAAATCATAAGGCGTGACTTCAACAGTGACACGATCACCAGCTAAAACACGAATACGGTTTTTGCGCATTTTGCCAGAAGTATGGGCTAAAACAACATGTTCGTTTTCAAGTTTAACGCGAAACATGGCGTTTGGAAGTATTTCAATAACAGTACCTGCGAATTCGATTAGATCTTCTTTTGACATGTAGCTAAAACAGCCTTCTTTTCTAAAATTGTAACCACCCACCTTATGGGCAAATTCGTTGTCAACCCTGTACTGCCGGTGCTCGTGTACTTTAGTACATGCCGTTCCGGTTCTTGTCTTTCTAGACTTTGCCACATAATCTGTGTGGTTAATTCTGAGAGGTTTGGGTAATTACCTAAATTTTCGTATCCGTAAATCATTACATTATTAAATACAAAAATACAACAAAAAAAACTATTATTGTATAGTTTTACTCAATATATACGTAAAAATAAGATTTGTGTGGCGGGGAAGCTTCTATAAATGAGGGTTGAGTGTATTTGTGCGTCTTACACCAAGAAACCAATCGATGTCTTGGTGTAAGATGGTGCGGTTAGTCTATGATTACAATTTCGCCGTCGGTTATTTTTTGCGCGTATTCTTTTTGTGCCATAGTAAAAGCTTCGTCATTTGATATGCCTTGATATATATCTGTGCTACCACCATCGAAACTAATTGCAAAATCGCAGCCCATACGGTTGTTATAAGCAGCACAAGCACGAACTGCTTCATCATATTGTTCACTGGTCATTATTTTAGCTACGGGTTGAACAATAATGATTTCACCATTGTCAATTTGTGCTTGATATTGTGGCATTATCTTTTGTTTAACCAATTCAATACCCTCGTCTACTGATGGAGCATTAGGTAGATCATCGGCGTTAAAAAATTTATTTGCTGCTTCGTTATAGACCATTTTATTAAATTCTTTAGTGGTCATTTTTTTTGAGGCTGATTTACCACCTGCATGAGTGTTTGAGATTTGGGCTATGGATAAGGAGAGAAGTAAAAAGAACAAGTAAGATTTTTTCATTGGTTTTACCTTCATTTAATTAACATAATAAAAGAATTCTATACTAAAATAAAAAAAAGTAAATATATTTTTTTATTTAAATCTATAGTGTCTTTTTATGGTTAAATAGAAAATTGATGATGGGTCGCTATCTTTTTGGTTATGAGGACGAGAAAGAATGGTTGTTTTTTCTTCTGTTTGATTATCGTTGTTGTTTTTACTGAAAAAAACAACATTGGATTGTATTAAAAAAATATTAAGAAAAAACGAAATAAAAATTTGTGTTTCATAGGCTCTCTCTTTTAATTTTTTTAATTAAATGAGTAGATTAGTTACAGTTCTATAGAAAATCGTTTTTAAGAATAAAAGTCAATATAAATATTATTTACCTTTCATGTGCTAAAGCATTTTGAACAAACTCTATTGATTTTTCAGTTTTTTTCTTGATTTTAGGATCCTCAAATTGAATGGCTTTTTCATAGGCAATTAGTGCTTTTGTTAAGTAAGTTTTTTTGGTGACATTATCTTGTTCAATGCTTGCAAGGCCTATGTTATAAATATTACCTAAAACATAATAAAGTTTTTGCATTGATATTTTGGTAGATATCATGGGTTTGAAATTGGGAAAATTGGCAATTTGTTCATAAGCTTCTAGTCCTTTTTCTATATAGGATATTTTTTGAAAATAATCATTTTCATTTTTTGATAATTCAAAATTATAAATATTTCCTAATTCATAATAGCAAAAAGGGATTAGTTTATTGATTTTGTTGTAATTTTTAGAATTATCCCAAAATGTTATATTGTAATAGGTATTGATGGCCTTCTCAATATAGTCTTTTTTTTGATGAACATTATTTTCGTGTTTGGCTAAATTAAAATAATAAGTCTTTATTAATTCATAATAAATTGATGACATTTTTTGGATAATGTCTGTGTTATCTCTATGATAACCATAATTTAGTGCACAATTGTAATAATATAATGTTTTTTCTAGATATTCTGTTTTTTGATGAAAATAATTTTCAAATTTTGAAAAACAATCGTAGTAAATTTCAGCTAACTTTTTATAAAAGCCATATAAGAAATTATTTTCAATATAATTTGAGCATATTTGTAGCTTTTCTTTAACTTTTTTTTGAATTGTATAAAAATTCGAATGATTGTTGAAGTCCCTAATAGATAAATCAAGATAACTTCTTGCTATTTCAAAAGGATCCAATATTTCTACTATAGAATTTGATAATATATAATCTGTATATGGTTCGTAAATATTATTAGAACAATCGATAGGTTCAATTGAATCACCCCAGATTATGTTGTTTTCATTAGGGGGCGTTGTTGAAGAATTATTTAATTCTATTTCAGGTGTAGTTTCTGCGTTAGATTTAATAGATTCTACAAATTTATCCCAAATTATATTGTTTTCATTTGAAGGTTCTCTTTTTTCGTTTAATATTGGAATGTTGTTAGGAATATCATTGTTAGGTTTAACTTCTTCGGTATCTTTTGAATTTTGAATTGTAGGTTTATTTTCATTGTTTTCTTGCAATAGAAAAGAGATGGCTTCGATTTTCGTTTTTATTTTTTCATTAATATAAAAATCTTCTAATTGTTGTGCGATATTAAATGTATCAAGTGCTTTACGTTGATATATTGATAGTTCTTGAGCATAGGCGTCAACATCTCTAGCATAACTATCTGATAATTCACAATAAAGTGTTAACATTGATTGTAGAATCGTTTTATATTCAGTAGTCGTTTTTTCAAAATTCAATGCATTTTGATAAGCTTCAAGTGCTTCTTTTTTGCATTTAATTTTGTACTTATAATCGATTCTAGATCTCGATAAAAAAGATAAATGATTCCCTAAAGTAAGATATAAATTTAAAGAATAATATGATTTAAGACCTTTTTTACAAGCTTCAATGGCTAATTTTGTATCTTTTATGCCATAACGATAGACGTCTACTAAGGCGCAATAAAGATCAGCAGAAGGACAAATTTCAATGCCTTTATTGAAGATGTTGATAGCTGTATTGTAGTCGTGATTGATGCAAAATTGTAATTTGCCTAAACCGCAGTAAAGTTCAGATGCATTGGGGAAGATAGTTATCCCTTGTTCATATGTTTGAATGGCTAAAGCTATTGCTTTTTGTTGATGTCCTTGAAGATCCTTTGGATCACTATAAATAGTTTCGCTGCGTTTTGGATAGCCATAGATATCTGCTAGCTCTCGATAAAAGGCAGGTGAGGGATCTGTTTGTATGTTATTTAGCAACTTTGATATTGTTAGATTTGTTTTGAGTGCCTTTTCTTTTTCGTAAGTAAGTACGGCATTATTTTTAGGAAGGCTTATGTTTTTATTTTGTGAAGCATAAAGTCTAGCAGCATTCTCTGTATTTTTACCAGCAAACACATCAATGATTTGAATGAAACACAATATAAAGAATACACAAAATAAAATACGTTGTTTCATAGCCAACCCTTAAGATTTTATTAAGTAAATTTAAAAGTTATTGTCCTTTATATATAGCAAATAGCTTTTTTTTAGAATAGTCAATATGAACGTGAAATATAATTTATAATCGCCATTGATGACCGATCAAACAGACGCAAATAATTGTAAATAAACGACGTGATGTTTCAAAATCAATTTTAATTTTAGGGTTTAATTGTGTTTTTAATATATCTGCACCTTCATCATGTATGGATTTGCGACCAAAATCGATTGCTTCTAATTGATCTGGTTTAAGGGCTGATAAAGCTGAATAATAAGACTCACAAATGGTAAAATAATCTTTTAAAATGCGTTTGAAACTCAATAAAGAAAGATTCACTTTGATGGTGTCTTCAGTGTTTTCAACATGAAAAACGATGTAATGTTCATTTATATTGAGATTTAAAATGAAGGGAGGGGCTAAATCATCGCAGCAAAAAAAGTGAGAAGCCATAAAATCGGCAATGGCCGTTTCTTTTTCACGTTCAATCAAAACGTTTTTAAGCTGTGCTTTATGTCCTAAATTAAGCTCAAGGACTGTTCTATTTTTCTTTTTAACCATTAGACTTCTTTCGAAACTCTACTACTGTGGTCGATTGATGCGTCGCTTCGGTACTCAGATCCTCATGTATGAAGAATACACTGCGGTCTTCCGTGCCGAATCTTCTATCACTCGCCCCACATTAGCGAGTTTCGAAAGAAGTCTATTACATTCTCCCCATTAAAACTTTAGGTGTTTAATGAGGAGAATGCGACTTATTTTTCACTATAGATTGCGTATATGAACAAATAAAGGTGGATTTTGTTGGCTGTCATCATCAATTGGAATACCTAGATATTTTTCATAGGATCCGAACAATCCTTCTAAATTCTCTAATAAATTCCAGTAAAATGTTAGGTGAGCAGGATTAACCAGTGCAAAACGATCGCCATCAGCTAGCACCTCAATAAGTACTAAAGCATTAGCAGATAAAGTTGTTCCAGTGTTCATAAGAAGTTTGTAATAATTATTTTGTTTTGTGGGTTGATTGAAGTCCAATGGAACATAGAATTCTTCAATTGTGTAAGGTAAGATGTTTTGTGCTGCAAATTGGATATTTTTGGATATCGTATCTAATTGCGCAATTAAAGAATTTTTGTTTAGACCTAGTTCGTTGAAAATATCTTTCAGTGATTTTTTTTCAATAGCTTCCATTGGATTGCTTGATGAGTATATGACTTCTTGCCTTCTATAATTTATTTCTTCTGTGATGCCTTCTTTTTGAACATAATATTGCAACATATTGCTAAATTGTTCTTTCATTTGGGTAATGATTCTTTTTTGCTCTGTAAAAAAGAAGTGTGCTTCACTTCTTAGGTTTTGTTGAAGAAATTCAGCATCTTTTATTAATTGTAATGTTTCTTTGAGTTTTTGTTCAAGATGTGATGAGGTGTTGATTAAAGCTGGTGAGGTGTTGATTAAAGCGGGTAATAATTTTGGATTTTCGAGTAAATTATAAACATAAAAAGGGACTAGATTATCAACTGGTTCATTTATTTCTAAAGAGGTTATAGTTGCATTCAAAAAATCTGATAAAGCATTCTTCAAAACCGGATATAAGTCCTTAAAATTGGTATCATCTGTAATATCGGCATCACTTTGCTTTTCTAATATTGTCGATGATAAGGTTAGGAAATGTTTGTATAATTCTTCTGTGCCATTACCATAACGAAGCAATATTGTGTTTTGTTGATCTGTTATGTCGACTTTTTTCTGAACAGGACTTAAAAGCTCCCTTAAATCTAAAATAAGAGAATTGATACGATTCAATTTATTTAAAAGTACTTTCTTCGTCCAATCCTCAGTTTGATTTATTTTTGTGATCTCATCTCTAATTAAGGTTGTGGCTGTTTCACGAAGTTTATTTTGTAAATCCTCATCTGATATCATGCGGTTACTTTGTGCCTTTATGAATGGAACCTCTAGATAAGGACCCTCTTCATCACTTTTTAATACCAATCCATAACTTTCAGCAGGAAGCTTAAAACCCTCATGAACTCTTGTTTTTTCATATGCTTTTACGAAAGTTGGTGGTATTGAATTCAGGTTAAAAAGCGGCCTAAGCGCATCATATAAAGGGCCTGCAAAAACTTGTGCACTGGATAATATAATCGCTAAAGGTAGAAATCGTAGATAATTGAAATATTTCATTGTGTTGCTCCACTATTTTTTTTAATAATTAGAGAGTGTCCATTTTCTTGTCAAGAAAAATAAAATTTGGTAGAATCATCTATTAAATAGACGTGTTAAACGATAATTTATTTAAATATGTCAATATATCTTTCTAATTTTTCTTATTTTTTACAAAAAATATAATCTTATTGCTCAATATAAGTAAAAATTATAACAATGATTCAATATGCTGCAAAAAAATATGGCAGCATAATTTACGTAAAGTAAAAAATAGCTATAAATATATATAAAAATGTGTTATTCTTATTTTCGTGCTTATATACAATAAAAAATCTAGGCAAATCAAAATGTTTCTTTAGGGCAATATTCTGTCTTAAAATGACTTGTCTACCCATATTAAAAAAAACGAGTATTATTATTACTCTCTGATTAAAGATGAAGAGGCTAAGGATGTCTACACATACCAATATGGGATTTAATGCGGGTGACCACGTTGTTTATCCAACGCATGGTGTCGGAACGATCATCGGATTCGAATGTCAGGCCATTTCAGGCATGTCTATTAATCTAGTCGTTGTTGAATTTGAACGTGACAGAATGACTTTGCGGGTTCCTTTAACCAAAGCAACTGCTTCAGGTCTTCGTCGTTTAAGTACAAAAGACGATATGAATTTAGCACTTACAAATCTTTCAAAACCCACAAAAATTCGTAAATCAATGTGGTCAAGGCGTGCTCAAGAATATGAAATGAAAATCAATTCTGGCAATCCAGCAACGATTGCTGAAGTTGTGCGAGAGCTTTATAAAGACGATGACGCAGATCGATCCTATAGTGAACGTCAAATGTATCAGGCAGCGTTAAAACGTCTTGCGCGCGAATTTGCTGCGGTCGAAAAAATTGATGAATCAAGTGCTGCACAACGACTTGAAGATCTTATGCGTAAAGTTGCTTAAGGCTATAATAAATTCTAAGCTACGGGACAATTTTTAATTTTATGTTCCGTGCTAATTCCCACATCACTGTTTTCCTGAACGCGTTGAAGCAAAGCTTCATACGCAGATTCAGGATCCAGAATGAAACACATGCTCGAAGAGCATGCTAGGTTTACTTGGATTGTGGCATGATCTGCGATCATGAGTGTTAATTCGACGCTGAATCCGTGCTCGAAGCTTTGCTTCTCGCCTGTTCAGGTAAGTGGCTGGATTTTGGAAGGTTTTAAAGCCAAAAATATTTTTTGTCCGGTAAATTGGATAATCTTATCATCCAGTGACTGCATTTCTTTCATTGCGCTGTGGTACACCGTCCCGTGCTAATTGATCTGCGCGTTCGTTTTCAGGGTCACCTGCGTGACCTTTCACCCAATGAAACGTAACTTTGTGATAGGCTACAATTTTATCAAGTCGTTGCCAAAGGTCGATGTTTTTGACAGGTTGTCTTTGGCTGTTGCGCCATCCATTTTTTTTCCAATTATGTATCCACGTCGTTATGCCTTGTTTGACATATTGACTGTCACTGAAAAGCTGAACAATTGATGGTTTTTTAAGTGATTCTAAGGCTTGAATGGCAGCCATTAATTCCATGCGGTTATTGGTTGTGTCGGGTTCTCCACCTTTGATTTCTTTGCGATGATCTTTGTATAAAAGAACAGCGCCCCAGCCACCAGGGCCAGGATTGCCTTGACAGGCGCCATCAGTGTAGATTTTAAGGTTTGTTGTTTCTGTATCCATTAGACTTCTTTCAAAACTCTACTATTGTGGCCGATTGATGCGTCGTTTCGGTACTCAGATTCTTATGTATGAAGAATACACTATGATCTTCCGTGCCGAATCTTCTATCACTCGCCTCACATTAGCGAGTTTTGAAGGAAGTCTATTACGCGATAACCAATTCACGTGGTAATTTAAATTCGATGTTTTCATCTGCCACTTTGACTTCAGAAACTGTTACTTTATAGTTTTTGTTTAATGCTTCGATCATTTCATCGACTAATATTTCAGGGGCTGAGGCACCTGCAGAAAGACCTAAGTTTTTAACATCTTTAAGCCAATCCCAATCAATGTCAGCAACGCGTAAAATAAGTTGTGCTTTTTTGCAACCATGTCGTAAAGCTGTTTCAACTAAACGTTGAGAATTAGAAGAATTGGGGGATCCAATAATAATAATGGCATCACATTTTTCAGCAATCGCTTTGATAGCCATTTGTCGATTGGTAGTGGCGTAACAAATATCTTCCATTTTCGGTCCACGAATATCAGGAAAACGTGTTTTTAATGTTTTGATCATCTCAATTGTATCGTCAACAGATAAAGTTGTTTGTGTGACATAGCTTAATCGATCTGTCTGCGTTGGGATAATACTCTCAGCTTGTGACAAGTCTTCAATCAACGTAATGGCGCCATCTGGCAATTGACCCATTGTACCGATTACTTCTGGGTGACCTTTATGTCCAATTAATAAAATATGGTAACCTTCAGCATAAAGACGTTCGCTTTCGCGGTGTACTTTGCTAACCAAAGGGCAGGTTGCATCTAAATAATGAAGTTTACGATTTTTGGCTTCAAGGGGCACTGATTTAGGGACACCATGAGCTGAAAAAATAACAGGCACATCATCAGGAATTTCATCTAATTCTTCGACGAAAATAGCGCCTTTTGCTTTTAAATTATCAACGACATATTTATTGTGCACAATTTCATGGCGTACATAAACGGGTGCACCATAGAGTTCCAAAGCTTTTTCAACGATCAAAATGGCGCGTTCCACACCGCCACAAAAACCACGAGGGCTTGCTAAAATAACTTGAAGGTCTTGCATCATCATTTCCTAAAAACGTATATACCACTCTTGTTTCAAACCCACGGAGGTTGTCAGACTTCGGGATTCACTATGCTCATGTACAAAAAGGTACACGCAGCAGTTTTCACCACTTATCTTCTTGACCCAATTTCGAAACAATTCGAGTATGCATGTCGCGATATTCATAAACTTCAGCTACAATAACGAAAAGTGCATCAAAAATCTATCATCATCTTCTTAAAATGGGTTTGGAAACAAAAATGACAATACCAAAAATTGCACAAAAAAATCCTTATTGTGTTGAAGTTATTGCGCAGAAAAAATATGCTTGGTGTTCTTGTGGCGAAAGCAAAGAACAACCTTTTTGTGATGGGTCTCATAAAGGCTCTGGCATGCTACCTGTTATTTATACCCCAGAAGAAAATTGTACTTTATATTTTTGTGGCTGCAAGCAGAGTAAACATCAACCTTTTTGTGATGGTTCACATAATCAATTATGATTTGCATTGAACTGAATAAGGTGCACATTTTAAAATATGCACCTTATTTAATAGACTTCTTTCGAAACTCTACTATTGCGGTCGATTGATGCGTCGCTTCGGCACTCAGATCCTCATGTATGAAGAATACACTGTGGTCTTCCGTGCCGAATCTTCTATCACTCGCCTCACATTAGCGAGTTTTGAAAGAAGTCTAATAAAAAATTTACATTACGGAACAATTGTCATCTTTTTTTTCTTTTTTCTTTTTTTTGACATTGATATCGTCTGGTTTTGTTTTTGTAGGTTGGGTGGGCGCTATGGATTTTGTTTTTCGGGCTTTTTCAGAGATTATAAAGTCACCAGGTGCTGATACAGATTTTGTTCTTGATACAAGTGTAAGTGTGTTATCTGACTCTGGTGTAAAATCAACAAAGGGGTATTCATCGAGTGCAGATGTTGATTTTTCTTTTTTCTTTATATTCTTTTTTTTAACGTTATGTCGTGTAATGGTTTCTTTGTCTTCTGTGTTTTTGTAATCATCATTGTCTTCTATTTTTGTAAATTCAGGTACGGCACTTGTCGAGTCTTGTTTAGAAATATGTACGGGATTTATGAGTTGAGATGAAGTTAAGCCTTCGTTTGTTGGTAAGGCAGATTTTTTTTCTTTCTTAATTTTTTTAGCATCTGACTCTTTTTTTGTTCTTCTTTTTTTCTTTTTTGTTGCAGATAAAGACTCTTCTTCTTTTTTGTCGTCTATAATATCAAAATGTGGTTCAATGCTTACGAAATCATCAATTATTGCGATATCATTGACTTCTGAGCGTGTTACAACCAAAGAGGAATCATCAATTTTTGAATCATCTATAAAAAGGGCATAATTTGCTGTGTTCTGATGTGCATCTAATTCAGATGGTTCAGCAATTTTATATTCAACAAGTTGAGTTTCATTAAAGTCATCTGGATTTAAAGGAAGTTCACATGATGCTGGGTCTATTTTATAAGTATAGTTTTCAATTTGAGAGGTTTTAGGGAATTTATTTATAATACCTTTTAGCACATAAAGAGTATATTCAGCCCCTTTTTTGTTTGAAAATACGGGCCATTCGTCGTCAACGGCTATGGCAAGATTTATTTGGAAGCAGATTGAGATAAATAGGACAATTTTTTTCATTTTTCACTTCTTTCTTATGGGCAGAAATTGAAATTAGGTTTGTTGACTTGATTTAACACAATGTAATGTTTGTTAAAATTTTAAATCAATTGTCCCTAATTTTTTCTCATTTGATTGCGTTATATTAAATATTGCTAGGATGTAACGTTTAACGCAAGAAAAATATTATTGATTAGGGTGGTTTGTTGTTTTATAAAACCTTTGAGATGCTTTATGTGGGAAACCCAAAAGACTTTTGTTATAAAATCTAGATAATTACAATATAGAAAATATTTACATAAGTTTTGTCTTTCTAAGAAAAACATAATGAAAATAATTTAAGTATTGAATTGTTTTTTTATTTGTGATAAATTTTCTTTTAGTTTAAATAACTAATGTCGTTTCCAATAAAACAATACTAAATAACATTCTCATATTTTTAGTGTTGTTTGTAATTAATGTAAGGATTACAATGAAAAAAGTTCTTTCTTTCGTATTAATGGCAGTTATATATATGCAGGTTCATGCAACACTCGATCAACAAAATGTATTTGATTCGTTTAATGCTAAAAGTCGTGTTTTGAAATCTATAGATGCTGTAACCGATAAATTATTGCCAACAGAAGCAGAATGTCTTGCTGTTGAAGATATTATTGGTGAAATACCATCAATTTTAAAACAGTTTTATTTAAATTGTGGTAATCATGTTCTTCATGGATATGAAATGGGTTTTGTTTATAAAGGGGCAGATTCATCACTTGTTAAACTTCATGAAATCGCAAAAGAAGATGATTGGTCTATTCCATTAACATATTTTCCTTTTTGTCGCGATCAAGATTCAATGTATTGTTTAGATAAAAAAAATGGCAAAGTTGTGATATTTGATCGATTTGAAAAACAGATTGATGAAGATCCCAAATATCAGTGGGACTCATTCTTGAGCTGGCTGAATAGTACTCTTGGTTAGTTCTTTGTATAACTTTGAAAATAAATCCTGCTTAATATGATTGAATTCATTTCTATCGATTGCTTTTGGCTGTGGATAATATTTTTTATCTCTGAAATGTAGATGCAGTGATTTTTGTTGATGCATTGTTTCTGAAATAAGAACATATATGCCGGGTTGGTGACGTGTAATATGGTGAATATTCATTGATTCACCATCAAAGCCAATAGGGGCAATGCCATTGTTAATTCTTTCTAGATTTGTTCTGTCTTCAGAATCTTTGATTGTATTTGGAATAAAATCTGGATTGTAGTAAAAAATATTACCGTCTGATTTTATTTTTTTATAATGGGTTGAGACTAATGTTTCAAACTCATCTTCAATTTCAGATCTTGTAATTTTTTCACCACTGCCTTCATCAATTTCATTTTTTCGATCTTTAAAGTAAGTAAAAAAACCTTTCCATAATATTTTTTCTTGTTCAAGGGGTTTTGTTGTAGGGGCAGAAAGCGCGGCTTGTTCTGCTAATAGTCTATTTTGTTCTGCACGTTGAGTACGACGTTCAGCTTTTTCTTCCTCTGTTTCTTCTGATATAGAGGGATGTTCACAATAATCAGTGTTAATAAGATCAATTAATTCATATGAGTTGTTTTTTAAGATTTCTTCTAATGTTTTAATTTTTTTTCTATTGGATGTTATTTTGTGTAATGCGCTTAGAAAAATTGATTTTTCTTTTAAGCATTCATCGTTTAATATTTTTTTCTTTTTATAAAGAACTAAAAAATGATTTAAGAATCTATTTAGTCTATTTTTATCAAAATCAATTAAAATTAATTTTTCAGATAAATCAACTTTTTTTTCTTTTGTTCTGTAGTTGTTTTTTATTGTTTCATTGTATAGGTAAATTTTATTTGGATCTAAATTTAAATTGAGTATTTCGGATTCCATCTCATCTGAAAAATCATGAATTCCTTCGAATTTTTGTTTCTTTTTTAATTGTGATTCAGTAAGTATTTGTTTATTATCATTATTTTCTTTACCTTTATATTGATGATTTATATTTTTTTGATCAAATTCATCAAATTTACGTTTTATTATCGTTTTGTTTTGTTTTTTTTCTGTAAGAACACCTTTTTCTGTGTTAACAACTTTTTGAAATTGTGGTAGAGGGGGATTTAATGAATAGTTTAAGTTTTGAAGTTTTAGTGAAAAACTATAGGCATTATTTTCTGTAAATAATATTGATAAAAAAATAATGGATAAAATAGATAGTATCTTTTGTGTGTTCATTATACAAACCGCAACTTATGACCATTGCTTATATTTTATGATAAGTTTATTAAGAAAACGTTAATATGTGAAAATGAGTAAGATTTTGTTAAAAATTGCCCAATGTGAGTTTAATCAAATTGGGTATATATACTCAAATAATCTGAAACTACCGTTTTTAGTCGATGACCTTTGTTTGCTTTTTAAACTAAAAATTTCTAAGGCAAAACAATTACCTGTCGTAATTTTAGGTATCAAAAATTACCTCAAATCTCAGACTCAAAAATCGGCATTTCCAAATCATTTGGGTATATTAAAGTCTATCGAATGAAGGGGGCAATGAGTCTATCGCCAACATGTATGTTATAAGCGTTTGTAAGGCCCGCACCAATTTCAAGAACTGCTTTTGCCATGCTGTTGGAGTAAATATGGTTAGGTGAATTAGGAATTGTATGTCTTACGATGTGGCAAATACGTCCTGTTGCATCAATGAACATCATATCCAAAGGGATGAAACAATTTTTCATCCACATGGTTATCAATTGAGGGAAAGGGTAAATAAAAAGCATACCATGATTTTGTGGTAAAACAGTACGCAAACTAAGTCCTGTTGCTTTTTCATTGTTTGTACGCGCGACTTCAGTATCGAATATGTATTGTTGTCCTGATTGTGTTTGAATGACGCTTCGTTCAACAACCATCGCATTTGTGTTCATATTAAATGCAAAAAGACTGAGTATGAAAAATATTTTTTTGATCATTTAGAGGGCTCCTGGTTAAAATAAAAATGAAATAATCTATGCCTGTTGCAAAAATACAGCAAATCAAACTATTAAGTCAAGAGGAAAAATAATCGTTTTTATGTAATGAATAAAAATAACTTATTTCATTTTTTTTATTAGAAATGAGGTCTGGAAATTTAAAATCTAATTTAAAGCCTAATTTTTGAGGAATTTTTTGACTTTCACTATTTTTTTGTGCACAACGAATGGATAATGATTGAAAGTTGAAATCATTAAAGCAAAGCCCTAAAAGCGCTTTAACAGATTCTAAAATATATCCTTTTTTTTGGTGTGCGGATCTTACCCAATAGCCAATATCGCTTAAACCTTTGTTCCATTCAATTGCATTAAGACTTATCATGCCAACCATTTGGTCTTGATATCTTAGACAAAATTGGAGTGCTAGATCTTTAGATTGTAAATCAATAGCGCTTTTAACAAGTTGTTGTGCGTAATCTCTATCAAAAGGATCTTTTGTCCAAACCATCCAAGGTAACAGATTGTCTAATGAATCAATGACAGCATGATAAAAATCATCAGTGTCATCTGATGCAATGGGACTAATATAAAGCCTTTCGGTTTTAAGCGGCTTTATGTTTGACAATGATGTGAGGGTTAAGTTTGACATCAAAATTAACTGAATTGGCTATATAGCATTTCTGATGCGCTTTTTCTTGAAGATGTTTTGCTTCTTCAATTTTATCTTCCTCCAAAATCGTGATTTTAGGTGTAAGGGTTATTTCAGTAAAACGGCCATTACTTCCTTGAAGCTCTAATATGCCTTCAGGTTCATCCTTGTAATCAATCACGGTGATTTGGGCAAGTTTTGCTAAATATAGAAACCATAGCATATGACAAGAAGCCAAAGCGCCAACAAGTAATTCTTCCGGATTGTAACGGTTTTCATCGCCTTGAAATGCAGCGGCAGAAGAGGCCATAATATATGGTTTGTCACCTATACCTTGTAATTTATAATTTTTGGAATCATTGTTCGAACTATTTGGTTCCCATTCCAAATGCATCCGAAACATGTGTTGTGATGTCATTGTTTCTCCCCCATCTTTATTAATAATAAGTTTGCCATAAAGTAAGCTTGAAGGGAAGGGGGGGATCCCAACGTACTTGACCATTTTATGGTCTGCAGAACATTGGGATTAACACGATAAAGTTTATCCTTTAGCGCCTGATATGCTTGGTTGAAGCCAGACGGATTCCCAGTAATGCACACCAAAGGATTGTGTTGGTGCTGCGCCAAATTGTTTCAAAACATATTTTTCTGGCAAAGCTTTGCCGCGTTCAATGGGGTAAAGAACATTGGGTGGGAAAATAATGTCCCTATATCCTGGTCGACCAATAGCTAAAGCAATTGCAGCAACTGCCATACCTGGTCCTGTTATCGAAATGGTGTCTCGTTTTTGATCGAGGAAGTCACCATTTTCGTCATAAAGTGGTTTTTTGGTTTTTGGGTCCTTTGGAATAAGATAATCTGGCCGTCTGTCGCGTGATAGGTTTCGACCAATAAGTTCAACCATTTTTTCAACAACGGGGTGGTGAGGTTTTGCAGCCAGAATGGCGTTACCAATGACATGTGACATAGGTTCAATGGCACCGTAAAAGTCATATAATGTGTTTAGACCTTTGAAGCTATGGAAGCCTTCATAATCGGTATCTAGATAAATACCACCATAGATGTTAAGTAATTCTACACGTAATGTATCTGCGGCCATCGCAAATTTATTTTGAGCTATGCTTTTCAAGAAGACTTCTTTGTTTTGTAATTGATCAAGAATATCATTGGTAAGTTCTCGCACCTCGATATTGCCTGATTCTTCAGCGAGTTCTACTGTTCTTGGGAGTAACGATCTATCTTGGATCCATAGAATATGTTTCCAACCATCGATAGGTTTATTAAATTTAATCGTGTTTTCATACCATTCAGTGTATTTGTCAGGCATTTCAGAGGGTTTATTTGGATTGGTGAGCCAAATTTTATGTGTAATAAGCGGGATTCTTGGTTCTCCGTTTAAAGCGTTTTTGTCATTTTTAAGTAAAGTGCCAAAATTGTTTTCATCATAGAGTTTTTGGAAAAGAGCTTGTGTGGCATGAATTTCTGCACCTTCGTGTTGAAGCATTTTTTTAAGAAATTTATAACTATTGTTGTAGCTTTCTTTGAAGGATTTTTTGTATAGACGTTTAGCGCGTAATTCATCAATACTCAATTCAGGATTTTCAGCCATGTTTTTATCATTAAATATTTTGAGTTCTCGTTTTTCAGCTTCAATCTCCTCTGGTGTAAAAAGAATTGATTCTGAATCAAAATTATAAGGTTTGTATTGATACAAGAATTGCTTATCTTCGCTATTGCTAATGTGTAGTTCTATGTTTTTATCTTTTGTCCATTTTGGATTAATAAACAGATTGTCAGGTGTTATTATACTTACTTTGTCTAGAGATTTTTTGTCCTTGTTTTCAAAAGTAAAGGTATCTTTTTTGTTAATTGAATATCTTTTCTTTTCTTTTCCAACGACTTCTCGTTTGACGATTTTTCGTGTTTTAATTTCAACTTCTACATCTGAATTTGTTTCATTTACAATTTGAAATGATGTTTGAATGTTTAGTTTTCTTAAGAAAGGATGAAGATCAGATTGGAAATCATAAAGAATTTGATCTGCTGATGCATTGGATAATTGGTCGTTTTCTACTTTTTCTCTAAGATTCGAATCATCTGTCATAATATGGCTGCTTTCAGCAGCTGCTATAAAGATGGATTCATTAGAGAAAATATAACTTATTAAATTGTTGGCAAATGCCATGAATGTTTCTTTTGTGTCCTCTGTAAGATTGGGATCATTTTGTGCGCTTTCTGCAAAGGGAACATTAAGCATATTTCTAATGTAAAAGGCAATGAAGGGGCGCTCGGTTTTTGGAAAAGCGCTTATGTATTCTTTTATAAAGCTTTGATAAGCAATTTCTGTATTATTGCATATATTTTCATTTGAAAAGCAGAAATTACCTAGGTTATATTTTGTGATGGAGTCATAAATAATGTTCTTTAATCCATAATAAATGCTTGTTTTTGGTGAATTGTTAGGCTCATTATCAACGATTGTGATGTTTTTTGAGTCAGGATTGTAAAAAACCTTCAGTAGTTGACTATTGCCATAGATATTTGTTTTATATGTTTCCAATGGATTAAATGATTCGGATTTCCCTTTTTTAATATTGTCAAGAATAGACGGGTTTGTTTTGCTTAATAGTGTGTTTTGATCCATTTCTTGAAGATGTGTTAATGCTGATGCTTTTCCAAAGGCTGCAAAAGCTTCTTGAACAGAAATAGATTCACCATTCATGATCAACGCATATAATTGTTTGCCAGGATTTTCATCCGTACTTCCATCTAATATATTGTTTTTATTAGTGTTAAGATATCTTGTTAAGTTTTTAGTCAAAGTGATATAGGGTTCTATTGTATTGTTTGAGAAGGATTTATCGCTTTGTGCTTTTTTGATAAAATTTTCTTGTAGAAGGTAGTTAAAATAGTCAAAAACAAATGCGCGTTCTTCTTTTGGAAATGCTTTGATGTATTCACTCATAAAACTGCGATAGGCGGTTTTTATTTTATCGCATAAGGAGTTATCAGTTGTACAAGCTTCAGGAAATTGGAATCCTCTAATAGAGCCATACATAACGTTTCGAAGGTCATAATAAATGCTTAATTTTGAAGTCATTGATCTGTGAAATGACTCATTGTCAATCATAGTGATGCGCTTTGAATCTGGATCAAAGAAAATATTTAGTAATTGAGCATCACCATGAATGATAGTTTTGTATACTTTTGAAGGGTCAAGGTTATTTATAATTGATGGATCTTGTGCGCTTAAGAAGCTTTTTGGATTCATTTCTAAAAGATGCATTTTAGCGCTGGATTTACCAAATTCTTTGAAGGCTGTTTCAATTTGTTTAATATCGTTGTCTATGATTGTTTTGTATAGATCTTTTCCTTGTGCTGCATCTTGAATAATTAAATATTTGGTTTTATTATCTTGCTTAAATGAATGAAAAGGCTCTAAAGCTAATGCAGCTAAAGGAAGGTCTTTGTTTTTGGGTGATGCGATTTGTTTAAATAAATTGCTTTGTTGAATAAATTCTAATTTTTTAATTTCTTCTAAACCTTTTTCATCTGTAGCTTTTATAACATATTGTAATTTATATTTATCAGTATCGTTTATGTTTATACATTTTTGGTTTATTTTAACTAAAAAAATGCCTTCACTTGCAAGTCCTGCTTCTGTCGATTGGATCTGTAGACAATTTGGTTTTATTTGCTTTTGCTCGAATAGAATATCTGGCAATAGGTTTGAATATAGTGCAGCTTCAGCTTCTGATGCAGGCTTTTTACTAAGCCATTCTTTAATTGTATTAACAGTAGCTCCCTGGCTTATAATATTAGGATTCTTTATTTCTAAAATTTCAGCATTAATGTTATTTGTAAATATAAATATAGAAAAAACTATAACAAGAATATATGTTTTTAACATAGACATTTAATCCTCCACCATAAGTTTATTAATATAATTCTAAATTTAATAGATTAAAGAAACGTTAAATATTTTATTTTGGTGTCTTAATTAAATATTAATACTTTAAATATAAAATCATATTAAGTTGCATAATTTTGTAAGGAGAATGAGATGAAGCGTATATTGGTGTTTTCTTTGTTGAGTTCGCTGTTTGTTGGAACGGCTTTATATGCAAGGGTTGATCCTTTGAAATTAAAAAGTGATTTGATGGCGTTTAAAAATGAGTATCCTGAAACTCAAAAACAAGTTGATAATTTTTTGTTGAGTATAGCAAGTTATTTACAGGTGGCGTTGCCGACAGATTTCAATCCTGCTGTATATCTTGGCATGTATCCAGATTTATTTGATTATGCTAATAGGCAAAATATGGATCAAGAGGCAAGATTGAAGTTTGCTAGAAATCATTATTTGAATCATGGTAGATTTGAAGGTAGAAAATATTTTAGAGCAGAAGAATCCTTGCGGGATTCAGATGCAGATGCAGCCAATATTCAAGATACAACAGGCTCTGATAAACCTTTACAATCTGCAAGTGAATTAGATATTCCAAATAAAATTCCTGATGAAGTTGTCGCAGATTTTGAAAAAAAAGTAGAGAATTATAATTATCAAAAAGATCTTCATGGATTTCTTCAAAAAATTAATCATGATGAGGGATTTTTAATAGAAAATATGACAGATAGAGATGTAGAAATTTCTATTAAAACAAGAACAGTTGAAGTGACTGATGAAATTCGTGATAAAGAAAAAGTTGCAAAGGTAACATCAGAACAAGTGGAGTATATTGATATTCCAGCGCATTACATTCATGTCTATGAAAATGATGCAAAAAGAAGAATTTCTAAAGTTAAAATAAATAATTACGACGATTTGTTTCTTAATCCTAAATGGACCTTAGATGGAAAAATTGAATTGCAAGTGGATACAGAGCAAGATCAATTCTTTTTATATCAAAAATATCCATTTAAGTTTGATGCGCGAACCAAGCTTTTTTCAGCTGAAGCAATTGCTGCAGATAAAACAAATTTTAAAAAGAATTACAATGGTAATTATGAAAAATTTGTAAAAGACTTTAAAAATGAAGGTTTGGATTTTGTTAAAGCACAGGAACATCTTCAAGAACTTTATGATAAGAATAATTTTACTGCATTGCTCGAAAAGAATCCAAATATTTTATATGAAGAACCTAAAATACCGCTCATTACCCATCATATTTGGTTAACAAATCCATCAAATCCATCAAACATGTTTGATAGATACATTAAATGGATGGAAAATACCATAAAATTTAATAAAACAAGAGATGGATGGCAACACTTTCTTTGGATTCAAAGTAAGGATTTATTGCCAGAGCTCGTCGAAAGAATAAGTCAAAATCCAGATATTACGATTATGGAAGTGGATGAAGCTTTCATGAAAGAAATGACCAATAAGGATGCGTATCAAGATGCACTTTCAAGATTTAAATTTGGTATGTCGTCAGATATATTGCGTCTTGAAATTCTTAAAAAGTATGGTGGCATCTATTTGGATACGGATTATGAGGCTTTTCAATCCTTTAAAGGCATCAATACAATGTATAATTTTTATGCAGGGTTAGAACCTGTATCCAGTTATATATGCAATGCCATTATTGGGGCAAGTATTAACCATCCTGTCATTCTTAAAATGATAGAACTTATCAAAAGAAATTATAATCAGGACACACGACCTGATTATATGATCAAAAAAGATCCCAAAACAAAAGAACCGATGCGTGATCCAAAAAATCCGACAAGATTGTTTGAAGATGGAGGAACGACAATTTATGTAACAGGTCCCTATGTTATAACGCTTGCTGTTGCTTTGGCTGCAGGTCAAGAAGGTATGACAGACATTATCTTCCCTTCACCTATTGTCTATCCCATTATCAAAGGGCTTGTTGGTCCTCAAAGCTTTGATGCAATTCTTAAAGAATATGGATCTGCGCGTCCACAATCTTTTGGGGTTCATTATTGGGAAGGATCATGGGTAGCTGGTGATGTAGCTGCTGCTAAGGTTGATAAATCTAAGGTAGCGCCTGCTGCTTAATTAAGTGTGCTAGACGATGGGGTGTAGTGCCCCATTGTTTGTCTTAAGTTAAAGGGGGGTTTCTATGTCTATTAAAAGAACAGGTATGTGGATTGCGTTAACTTTTTTTTCGATGGCGATTCATCCTTTTGTGTCAGATGCAGCAATGGCTGAAAATAGTCCTAATGTTCCTGGAGAGGCAGAAGAACCTAATAAAGAATTTATCGAATCAATAGAACCAACTGCATCAGCAGAAAAGAATGACAATGTTAGAAAACAAGAATTAAAAAATATCCAGCAAAATTTAAAATCCTATGATTTTCAGGGCGATCTTTATGGATATATACAAAAATTGAATACGCAACATGGTTTTTTAATTCAAAACAAAACAGACAAACAAATTGATATCGTTGTAAAAACAAGAGAAATTGATACAAAAAATAAAAAAATTAAATCAATATTAGACGAATATATAACAATTCCAGGTGATTATATTTATGTTTATGAGAACGATGCTAAAAGAAGATTGTTAGATGTTAGACTCGATAAATATAGCAAATATTATATAAATCCAAAATGGACAATAGGCGGAAATATTGAATTTTCAATTGATACGGAAGCAGATAATTTATTTTTATATAAATTGCATTCACATTATTTTGATTCTGAGCATAAACTTTTTACAGAAGAAGAAATTAAAGATGAAATTGATCAGTTAAAAGCATCTGGAAAATTTAAAAATCATTATAGTTCCTTTAAATGGAATTATAATGATTCATATAAATACATTTCAAATGTTTTTAAAAAACATGAAAATCTTGATTTTGTAAAAGCGCAAGAACTTTTTCAAGACCTTTATGATAAAAATAATCCAGAAGGTTTAATAGATCAAAATCCAAATATTTTAAATGAAGAACCTAAAATTCCTTTAATTACGCATCATATTTGGTTAACAAATCCTGACAATCCAAAAAATATGGATGAGGATTATATTAAATGGATGGAAAATTCAATAAAGCTCAATCCTGTTAAAGATGGGTGGCAGCATTATTTGTGGATTCAAGATAAAAAATTATTACCTGACCTTGTTAAGAGAGTTGCACGCAATAAATCGATTATTATAAAAGAACTTAGCGAAGATATTCTTTCTCAAATGGTCAATAGAGCAGAATTTGAAGATGCTCTCTATGTAAAACATAAATTTGGGCAAGCATCAGATATTTTGCGTGTTGAATTGCTGAATATTTATGGCGGCGCTTATATGGATACAGATTATGAGGCTTTGCAATCTTTTAAAGGTCTTTTGACAATGTATAATTTTATTGCGTCACAAGAGCCAATGTCACATTTTTTATGTAATGCTTTTATGGCGGCAAGCCCCAATCATCCCGTGCTCCAGAAAATGATTGAGCTTATTAAACGCAATTATAACCAAGATACACGTCCATATTATATGAAACGCAAAGATAGTAATAATCAAATAATGTTTGATGAAAAAGGAAACTTATCTGAAAACACCTGGACAACTATTCTTGTAACGGGTCCTTCAATGGTTACAATTGCAATTGCAAGTGCCATTGGCCAAGAAGGGATGACGGATATTATTTTGCCGCCTGATTTAATTTATCCTGTTAAGCGTGATCTTTATGGACCTCAAGGTTTTAACAAAATTTTAGGTGAACTTGAATCTTCTAAACCAACAGCTTTTGGGGTGCATTATTGGCTTGGGTCATGGAGCAAAGGGGTTTCAAAAGGTTGATTATTTGATTCTGGTTTGAGGGGAGGGTTATGAATATTAAAATAGTGTTTTTTGTGATCATTATTTTATGTCGAGCACTCCCTTTGTTGGCTGAAACGGGAGTATATGATTTTCAGACGGATCTTCGTGGATATATTCAAAAAATTAATACACAAAATGGGTTTTTAATCCAAAATAACACTAATGAAGATGTTTATGTGATTGTAAAAACAAGAAAAATAAAAGACAAAACAATTAAATCAACAAAAGAAGAGTATATATTAATTCCTAAAAATTATATTCATGTTTATGAGAATGACAAAAGAAGATTTGTTTTAGATGTAAGTTTTAGAAAAAATATCAAATATTACATTAATCCAAAATGGACAATTGATGGGAATATAGAATTTACAATTGATGAAAGATTGGATAATTTATTTTTATATAAATTTCATCCTTATTCTTTTGATTCTTCATATAAATTATTTTCAGAAAAAGAAATTGAAGATGAAGTTAATGATTTGAAAATTGCTGGCAAGTATAAGAATTTGTTTAGTTCTTTTAAATGGAAATATAATGATTTATATAAATTTACTTATGATGTTTTTGAAAAACATGAACAACTTAATTTTTCAGATTTTCAAGATCGTTTGCAAGTTATTTATGATGAAAATGCGCCTGAAAAATTAATAGATAGAAATCCAACTATTTTAAATGAATCACCTAAAATCCCTTTGATAACGCATCATGTTTGGCTCACAAATCCTGATAATCCTCGGAATATGGAGGAAGATTACATTAGGTGGATGGAGAATTCGATAAAACTTAATCCTGTTAAAGAAGGATGGCAGCATTATTTATGGATACAAGATAAAAAATTATTACCAGATCTTGTTAAAAGGCTCGCCAAAAATAATTCAATTATTATAAAAGAGCTTACAGAAGATGTTTTGTCGCAAATAGACAATAGAATAGAATTCGAAAATGCCCTTTATGTTAAACATAAATTTGGTATGGCGTCGGATATTTTGCGTGTTGCATTACTTAACATTTTTGGTGGTTTTTATATGGATACGGATTATGAGGCGTTACAATCTCTTAAAGGGCTTGCCAAAATGTATCATTTTATTGCAGCACAAGAACCTATGTCGCATTTTGTTAACAATGCTTTCTTGGCGGCGAGTCCTAATCATCCAGTGCTTAAAAAAATGATTGAACTTATTAAAAGAAATTATAATCAAGAAACGCGGCCTGATTATATGAAGATTAAAAAAGATGAAAATAGAAAATTATCTGAAAGTATATGGGCAACTATTCTTGTGACAGGCCCTTTTATGACAACGCTTGCTATAGCGAATGCCATAGGACAAGAAAATATGGTTGATATTATTTTGCCGCCCGACCTAATTTATCCAGTTAAGCAGGGTCTTCAAGGGCCTCAGGATTTTGATAAGGTTTTAGGTGAAAATGAAGAAGCGCCATTTGCGGCTTTTGGTGTTCACTATTGGCGTAAATCTTGGGTAGGAGCTGAATTTGAACAAAATGAGATTATTCAAGAAGATAATCATTATTATTAAAAATAGTTGTAATTATTTTGTACGTTCTTTAATTAACAAACAATACAATGAGTATATAAAGTTATTATTTGTTGACATTTTAATATTAATAATTTATATTATTGGGTAGATTTTTAGTCTTTTTTGTTATTTATTCATACAAGGTATTCATTTGATGGTCTTTTTTAGAAAAGCAGTTGCTGGTTTTGTTACTTTTGCATATTTATTTTCAATAACAATTGATGTTTTTGCTGTAAATTTAAATGATGATAATTTCGATGAAATAATAGAAAAAGAATTGAATGAAGAATTAGATTTTGATCACACTAATTTTTTAGAAAATATTCATTTAGAATTAGATTTAAATCTTAATCTTAATATATCAACACAAAATAACGAAGAACATAATGATAATTTATTGAATGATGAGCTTATGTATAGTGATCATGATAATTTTTATGATTTTTTTATAGATATTTTAAATGATGATAATGATATTACTCAGAAAGACAATGTTGATGAATATGATCATGTTGAAATTGATTCTATGTTTACTTTAACAGAAAAAGAATTAAATTTTTGTAATGCAGAATTTGTAGATTTAATTAAATTGGATAATCAAAAACATATAAATAAACATATTTTTGAATATCTTAATTTTATATTGCCTATAACATTTGATTCATATTTATCGGTTAAAAAAGCATTGTTTTATTTAGAGCAACATGCGCCTTATTTGTGGTTAGACCTTAAAAATTTTGCGGAACAATTTGATTCTGAAAATATAATTGATCATATGTATTTTTTGAATACATTATATTTAAAAATTTTGCCTCAAATGGCATTGAAAGAAAGGAAAGATGTTGAGATTGTTATGGGGAATCTCCAAGGCATTTCACCAATTGCTTATGCTTTATTGGTTAATATTTCCAAATATCCACAATCAATAAATAATAATACAGAGGAAGTTCTTAAAGAAAATTATCCAACTTTTTATGAGCATTACCAGCAGAGTAATTTTAATGAGCAATCAGTTCAATCTAAGGTAAAAGATCGCTCGGTTTTGGGAAAACGCCGCCCATTAAATCAAGAAGATCAGCCAGTTTTGAAAAAGAAACGTATATTAAAAGAAGATGTTAAAAATTTAAAAGAAGAAATTTTAAATTTTATAAAAGATAAATCAATATTGGAAGATTTAGAAGATCAAGAAAATTTTATTGAAGAATTAATGATAACCTTAAATTATACGAAATATGCAGGATTACGTTCTATGCTTATTGCATTATATGAAAATGAAGTATTAGATCAAAACATAAAGGATAAATTAAAAAAACTTAGTAATGCAGCTAAAAGAATGTACAATAAAAAAGGTATAGATAATAATTATAATAAATTAGATCCGCAAAAGGTGATAGAAGCTATTCGTATAATTTTTTCAACATCTGTGATAGATACGGCGTTAGACTTAGAAAATGTGGTTAAAAAATTAAAAATAGATTTAAATTATGAAAATACGTACAGTGCTTTTCGTACTGTGCTTGTTAATGTATCTCAAAAAGAAGAATTATCAGAAGAAGAAAAGGATATACTAAGAAGGCTTAGTAATGCAGCTGTTAGAATTTACAACAGACAAATAATAGTTAATCAATTGACATCTAATCAGCAAAAGACGTTAGAAGTTATTCGTATGGTTTTGTCAGCTTCTATTACAGATACAGAGGCAGATTGGGAAAATGCTGTTGAAAAATTAAAAACGGATTTAGAGCATAAAGTTACTTATAAGGTTACTTATGCTGTTTTAAATATGATGTTTGGTAGATTATCGCAAAAAAATGGATTGTCTGATGGTGAAAAAGATAAAATAAGAAAGCTCGGCGATGCGATTAAAAGGCTTTGTGGGAAACAAAAATCTCAATTAAATCTTCTTAAGAATAAACCTGTATCTATTTCAATGGTTGAAGATGTTACACCAATACGGGCTGTAAAAAAACGTAATAGAAAAGATTCAGATATTGTTTTAAATAAAAATGGGTCTAAAGCGCAGAAAAAAACATCGGATAAAGTTCTTGATAAGGATGTTGGATCAACTTTAGTGAATAATAATGAAAATGCTAAAAATTTAAAAGAAGAAATTTTGAATGTTATAAAAGATAAAGTGATGTCAGGTGACTTTAAAGATCAAGAAAACTTTGTTCAAGAATTAATGACGACATTAAATTATACGAAATGTGCGGGATTACGTTCTATATTTGTTGCATTGTATAAAGAAGAAGCGGTAAATCAAAATATAAAGGATAAATTAAAAATACTGAGTAATGCAGCTGAGAGGATTTATAGAAAACAAAGAATGGCTAATAAATTGACATCTGCTCAGCAAAAGATGTTAGAGGTTATCCGCACATTTTTATTAGCACCAATGACAGATGCAGAGATAGATTGGGAAAGCTTGGTTGAAAAGTTTAAAATAGATTTAGGATATACAAATAGTTATGCCGGGCTTTCTACTGCGCTTCTTGTTTTATCTCAAAAGGAAGAATTATCAGAAGGCGAAAAGGATAAAGTGAGAAAACTCAGTAATGCAGCTGATAGGATTTATAAAAAACAAAGTTTAGATCATAAATTGACAACTGCTCAGCAAAAGATGTTAGAGGTTATCCGTACATTTTTATCAGCATCAATGTTAGGTGCTGAGATAGATTGGGAAAGCTTGGTTGAAAAGTTAAAAATAGATTTAGGATATACAAATAGTTATGTCGGGCTTTCTGCTGCGCTTCTTGCTTTATCTAAAAAAGAAGAATTATCCGAAGAAGAAAAGGATAAGGTACGAAAACTCAGTAATGCAGCTGAAAGAATTTATACAAAGCAAAATGTAGATTACAAGCTAACCTCTCCTCAGCAAAAGATGCTAGAGGCTGTCCGTACATTTTTATCGGTATCAATGACAGGTTCAGAGATAGATTGGGAAAGTTTGGTTAAAAAATTAAAAGAAAATTTAATGTATAAATCTGGTTATATTAAGTTATCTAAGATGCTTGGTACATTGTCCCAAAAAAATGGATTGTCTGACGATGAAAAGGATAAATTAAGAAAGCTCGGCGATGCAGCGGGTAGGATTGACCAAAAGCAAAAAGCAGATAAAAGGGCAGCTGATGAATTAACGCTGGATCAACAAAAAATTCTGGGATTTATTGATAAAATTTTGTCAGAAGCTTTTGTGATTACCCAAGATGATTGGAGAAATGTAGTCAAAAAATTAAAAGCAGATTTAGAATATACAGGTAATTATGCTGAATTACGTGAAGATCTTCTAAATTTATCCAAGAAAAAAATAGATAAATTTCAAAGAGCTAGATTGAAAAATATTAGTGATGCAGCTTTAAGGATGCATAAGAGTTTTTCTTAAGGGGTTTAATTTAACCTGAGTTCCGGATTAATTTGTGATAATCTTTGGAAACTCAATAGTTTCGTCATCGCGAGCCACTTTATTGGTGTGGCGATCTAAAATATTAATTTTAACTAGATTGTAACGTGTCCCTTTTTTTAAGTTTGGGCGCATCTAATGGCATTGTTTTTAGGTTTTTTTAAAAAATTTTAATTCTGAATTGAGGTAGGATAATAATTTTTATGGATTTTTTCAGGGTTTTTCTCTTTATAACGATGGGAAACTTATATTTTTCAATACACTAACTTCTAAGTTATATATAATTCTTTAGTATTTTTAAATTATCAATGTCTATTAATCCTATTTTGATTGTTTGTTTTTTAGAACAAAAAGAGAACAAAATGCAGGATTGTAATTTTTGTGCTTTAATCTTTTCAAAAATCGTTTTTTTATCTTGATTTAAAAACAACATTATTTAAGAATAGTCATTCTATTATTGTTTTCCCATTGACTCCCATGCTATCCCATGCTATCCCATATAGAGTACATATTTCTTTTTTGGTTAGAGTTTCAAGCACATGGCATTGTTTTTATCGACATATGAAAACAAATTAGACCGCAAAGGACGGGTTTCAGTGCCTGCATCCTTCCGTGCTGCTTTGCCGATTCCTCTTTTTAATGGCGTTGTCCTTTTCAGATCTCATAAAAGTCAGGCTCTTGAAGGCTGTGGCATGGATCGTATGGAAACATTGAGCCAATCGATTGATTCATTGGATCTTTTTTCAGATGCGCAAGATGATCTCGCTGCCACTATTTTTGCCGATGCGCATCAATTAAATCTGGATAGTGATGGGCGTATTACTGTGCCGCAGCATCTTTTAGATCATGCCAATATTACAGAACGTGTTCTTTTTGTGGGGGCAGGCCCTGTTTTTCGGATATGGGAGCCTGAAGCCTTTAAAATCTATCAAAACGAAGCACGGGCCAAAGTGAAAGACCAAAACCTTACATTGAAGCTGTCTAAGCCAAATGGAGGTGCGTCATGACGCAATTAGGTCATCTTTCCGTTATGCTTGATGAGGTTATTCAATATCTTGATCCTCAGGCAGGCGAAACCTATGTGGATGGTACGTTTGGGGGCGGGGGCTATGCACGTGCGATCTTAGAAAAAGCTGATTGTAAAGTTATTGGCATTGATCGAGATCCTGCGGCTGTTTTACGTGGACAGGAATTCAAAACACAATATAAAGATCGCTTTCAAATGCTTGAAGGGTGTTTTGGCGATTTAGAGCAGCTTTTAGATCAAGCGCATATCGACAAAATCGATGGTATTGTTCTGGATTTAGGTGTGTCATCTTTCCAAATTGATGATCCTGCACGTGGTTTTTCCTTCCGTTTTAATGGCCCTTTAGATATGCGTATGGGAAATTCTGGCATAAGCGCTAAAGATCTTGTGAATTCAGCAAGTGTTGAAGAGCTTAAATTTATTCTTAAAACCTATGGCGATGAACGATTTGCAGGACGGATTGCGTCAGAAATTGTTAAACGTCGCGTGATAACACCTTTTGAAACAACAAATGATTTGGCCTCAGTGATTCGTCGTCTTGTGCCTAAAAGTAAAGATGGTTTGGATCCCGCAACGCGCTCTTTTCAGGCCATTCGTATTGTTGTAAATAATGAATTAGATGAAATCACTAAAGTCTTGGTGGCTGCAGAAAAAAGACTAGCGTCTAATGGTCGTTTGGTTGTTGTGTCATTTCATTCTTTGGAAGATGGACTTGTAAAACATTTCTTGAAAACAAAATCAGGCAATATTCCTAATGTGTCGCGCTTTACGCCTATTTTAAATCAAGAAAAAGCTGAATCTACTTTTAAAGTTTTAACCAAGCAAGCTGTTAAGCCAACATTTGCTGAAATTAAAACGAATTCACGGTCTTCCTCCGCGCGTCTCAGAGCTGGGATGCGCATAGATGCTTCGGCATCTAAACTTAAGGGAGATTAATCCTCATGCTAAAATCATTAGTTTTGTGGATAAGTCTCCCTCTTTTTTTATGCTCAGCCCTTTTTCACTTCAAGCATGAAGTACAAGTTTTAGAAGATGCTATTCAATGCATTAAATACGACATTATCGAAACACAAGAATGCATCGAAGTTTTAGATGCGGAATGGGGTCATTTGACAGATCCTCAACGATTAACACAACTCAATGCACAATTTTTGAAATTAACACCAACGGAGCCTAAACAACTTGTGACGCTTTCAGATATTCCCGAAAAATCAATTATAAATCAAAAAGATAATGACGCGGCTTTTGCACAAAATACATCTTCAAATATGGCACAAAAATTGCAGTCTAAAACAACTAACGTTACGTTGAAATCATGATACAGAAGTTAATGGAGCATTTACGCAATAATAATCATCATGAATCGGACGATTCTCATCCGCGAATGCAGGGTATTTTGCCTGAATTTGTGGAAACGGCCCATTCACGGATATTTATTTTAAATTTATTCTTTATTGCTCTTTTTGGTTTAATGGTTTTACGTGTTGCTGATTTGACGATTATTAAATACAAGCCAACACAATTTTGTGCTTCTCTTGAAACAGGCGAAGAAGAAAGCGAAAAAGCGACGTTGCAAACAAAACGTGGTGAAATCGTTGATCGTAATGGGATCGTGCTTGCGACATCTTTGTTTACAGCGTCTTTATATGCAGATCCAAGCGAAATTATTGATCCTAAAGAATCCGCGAAACAATTGGTGAGTTTGCTGCCTGAATTAGGTCTTGCTGAAATTGAAGCGAAATTAAGTGTTGAAAATAAACGCTTTGTTTGGTTGCAACGTCATTTAACGCCTAGACAGCATCATGATATTAATGCACTTGGTATTCCTGGGCTTCATTTTGAAAAAACGGAAAAACGCGTTTACTTGCATGGTCCACTTGCTTCGCATGTTTTGGGGTTTTCAGATACGGATAGCAATGGTATTGCAGGTGTTGAACATTCTTTTAATGATTATTTACGCACAAATTCAAAACCCTTGCAATTATCCTTGGACATTCGCATTCAACATATTTTACGTGAAGAAATTCTTCAAACCATCGATAAACATAAAGCAATCGGTGGGATGGGCACAGTCATGGACGTGCAAACGGGTGAAATTGTGGCCATGGTTTCATTGCCTGATTTTGATCCGAATCAAGCGAATTTGGCAAAAGACGTTGAGCGTTTTAATGCCAATACGGCAGGTGTTTATGAATTGGGTTCCGGGTTAAAATTATTGACGGCTGCAATGGCACTTGATTCGGGTAAAGTCACTTTTGCAAGTGGATATGATGCGAGCCATCCTATTACAGTTGGTAGACAACAAATCCATGATTATCGTGGACAAAAAAGATATTTAACGCTTCCTGAAATTATTGTGCATTCATCCAATATTGGTGCCGCCAAAATGGCTATGGATGTGGGGGCTGTAAAACAGCGCGAATATTTAGCAAGATTCGGTCTTTTTAAACCAACGCGCATTGAATTGCCTGAGGTAAGTAGGCCTTTATTTCCATCGACACAAAATTGGAAAGATGTGAATACGATGACTATTGCTTTTGGTCATGGTATGGCTGTTAGTCCCGTTCAAATGCTTTCGGCGATTTCAACGCTTGTGAATGGTGGTATCCTATATAGACCAACTTTGGTTAAAAAGCAAAGCAGTGAAGAAATTTTTGGTGAACGCGTTATTTCAGAAAAAACATCATTGCAATCTTGTAAATTAATGCGTTCCGTTGTATTAGAAGGCACTGGTCGTAAGGCTGCAGTACCTGGATATTTAGTTGCCGGTAAATCAGGCACGGCAGAAAAAATAAAAAATGGTCGTTATAGTAAGACAGCCAATTTAGCCTCTTTTATTGGTGCTTTTCCCATACATGCGCCACGTTATGTTGTTTTTGTGATGATTGATGAACCCAAAGGGACGAAAGAAACAGCAGGTTATGCAACAGGTGGTTGGATTGGTTCACCGCTTGCAGGTCGTGTTATTAAAAGAATTGCGCCCATTTTAGGCATACAGCCTGTCGATGAAAATGATCCTTCCATCTTAAAGAGAACATTGGTAAACTATACTGGATCAAAATTGAATGGAGTTCATCTTGCGGCTGTCAAAACTCGTTGACCAAACATGTACTCAAGATCCAGACATTTTGGGTTTATCCTCTGATTCGCGTAATGTAAAACCGGGTGATCTTTTTTTTGCCATTCCAGGGCTTGCTTTAGATGGTCGGGGCTTTATCGAAGAAGCTGTTTCAAAAGGTGCATGCGCCATTTTGACAAGTGTTGATAATAACAAAGATCATTGTTCTATACCTATTATTAAAGTTAGCAATATTCGCGCTAAAATTCCTGAAATTGCAGCCAAATTTTATCAAACGCCGCCTAAATCTGTGGTGATGGTGACAGGCACCAACGGTAAAAGTTCAACTGTATCCTTATATCAGCAATTATTATGCGCAAAAGACATTAAAGCAGCCAGTATTGGGACATTAGGTGTTCAATCGGGTTTAACGCTTCCTTTCAATGATAATTTTTATGGATTAACAACTCCTGATCCTATAACGCTTCATCGTTTATTGTCGCAGCTTGGTCATAATGGTTTTGATCATGTGGCGATTGAGGCCACATCGATCGGGCTTGATCAGCATCGTTTGAATCATGTTGAAATAGAGGCTGCAGCTTTTACGAATTTCAACCAAGATCATCTTGATTACCATGACACGATGGATAAATATTTTGAGGCTAAAACACTTTTATTTAAGCAATTAATGAAGCCTACTAAATTCGCCATATTAAATTGTGAAAGTGAGCGCTTTGATGCATTGGTTTCTATTTGCAAGGAACGTAACCAATCTATCTTAACGTATGGTAAAAATGCACAGGCCGATTTAAGATTAATCGAAATTCATCCACATTTGCATGGTCAAGATTTAAAGATCATTTATAAAAACAAAGAATATAGTACGACTCTTTCTTTATTGGGTGAATGCCAGGCCTATAATCTACTAACAGCCTTAGGCCTTTTGATTGCTACAGGTTTTGCGCTTGAGGATTTAATGCCGTTTGTACCTTTGTTGAAATCCATCCCAGGGCGACTTGAGCAAATTGATGGCGCTCCGATTTTTGTTGATTATTCTCATAAGCCCGTTGCCCTTCAAAATGCAATTTTATCGCTTAAGCAACATACAGAAGGCAAGATTATCGTAGTATTTGGGTGTGGCGGCAATCGTGATAAAGGAAAACGTCCAATAATGGGTGCTATTGCACAAGAATTTGCTGATGATGTTATTGTCACGGATGATAATCCACGTTTTGAAGATGCTGCTGAAATCAGGCAAGAAATTTTAAATACATGCCCCAAAGCTGTTGAAATTGCCGATCGTAAAAAAGCGATTGAAGAGGGTATGACAAGGCTTAAATCAGGCGATATACTGATTGTGGCAGGTAAGGGCAATGAAACCGGTCAAATTGTAGGCAATCAAATAATACCCTTTAATGACGCTGATATTATTAAAGAATTTCTTGGAAAGGTATAAGATGCAATCTTTTTTGTGGACATCTGCAGAAGCAGAAAGTGCGACGAATTGCAAAAGTAGCGCTCCTTGGCATGCGCAAGGCGTTTCCATTGATTCAAGAAGTTTAAAAGAAGGTGATATCTATATAGCGCTTCGTGGTGCGAATCATGACGGTCACGATTTTATTAAAGAGGCTATTGCTAAAGGCGCATCTTGTTTACTTATAGATACATTACCTAAAGATGATATATCTGTGCCATTTTTACTTGTGGAGGATACGCTTCAGGCCTTGCGCCAATTAGGTATTTATGCGCGCAACCGGACAAAAGCAAAAATTATTGGGATTACAGGCAGCGTTGGCAAAACAAGCACTAAAGAAGCGCTTTATATCGCATTCTCGTCAGTTGCACGTGCCATTGCAAATCAAGGTGGGCTGAATAACCATTGGGGACTTCCTTTAAGTCTTGCGCGCATTCCAGAAGATATTGATTACGCGATCCTTGAGATGGGGATGAACCATGTGGGTGAAATCCATGATTTGTCTTTGATGGCAAAACCACATTTGACGATTATTACAACGGTCGCAGAAGTGCATCAAGAATTTTTTGACTCGATTGATGAAATAGCTAAAGCAAAATGTGAAATTTTTGATGGAATAGTTGCGCCTGGTGTTATTGTTTTAAATCGTGATTGTTCAACTTTTTCTTTACAATTGCAAAAAGCTCGAGAAATTCAAAACGCAAAAATCGTTACTTTTGGATCCCATGTAGAATCTGATGTCAGATTAATGAAATTGACGATGAGTCATAATCAATGTGATGTTCAGTCACAAATTTTTGGTAAATCAATTGCCTATCATTTAAATACGAATGCACGCCATCTAGCGTTTAACTCGCTTTCTGTTTTATCCAGTATTGCGTCCTTTGGCTTGGATGTTGAAAAAGCTGCTTTAGCATTACAATCATTTGCGCCTTTATCAGGGCGGGGCAAACAAGAACTGATTCATTTCAAAAAGGGCTCATTCCTGTTAATTGATGAATCCTATAATGCGAGTCCTATTGCCGTTAAAGCCGCTTTAAACGTATTAGGATCAAGTCAAATTGGTGAAAATGGTAGACGTATTTTTGTTTTTGGGGATATGCGTGAATTGGGTGATAATGCATTGAAATTTCACGTAGATCTGGCAGGTTCAGTATGTGCTGAAAATATTGATTTGGTTTATGCGTGTGGTGATTTATCCAAGGCATTGTTTGAAGCAATACCTGCGCAAAAACGGGGTCTTCATGGGGAATCTTCAGAAAAACTTGCGGCGCATTTGCCGGGCATAGTGCAATCAGGTGATGTGATCATGGTTAAAGGATCATTGAGTATGAAAATGAAATTAATTGTCGATTCGCTGAAGGGTTTGCGTGGGTAGTTTGATAAATGCTCATTGTGTACCCTTTTAAATAAAGCTGATATTCATATTTAAGATATATAGGAAATAGAAGGCAAGTGGGATTGACTTTATTGAAAATAAAAATATTGATATAATAAACTTAACAGAATAAAAATATAAATATGGGGGAATATAAAATGAAAAAGTTTTCGATATCAATGTTTGCATTTTTAGGCGTCTTAATTTCTGCGCATGTTCATGCTTCGGCTGCTGATGCCAATACTCAATCTATTGATGTTTATGCAAATAATTGCAAATTTAATATTGATAAATTGAGAGGTCAAGAAACTAATATTCCAGGTACAAAAATAAGCACTTATTTGTCGCGAGAAGAATATACACGAGAATTGAGTCAGCTGGATCAAAATCTAAATGATCGCAAAAAAGAATTAACAGATACTATATTGAAATTAAGAGGTGAAACAGATCCTAAACGTAAAGATGATATGCAGCTTGGATTTAATCAACAATTGATGGCTAATTCGACGTACTGTAAATTGGCGACAGACACACTCTTTAGAAAAATAGAAGACACTAAAGAAAGTACAAGGGCTTCATTGGCATTAAAAGCAGAAGGTGTTAAAGGTGCTGTAAAAGGAGCTTTTGGTAAATAATTGCTTGTTGGTTACTTTTGAGAAGAATGTTCAGCGGACGATGGTATGTGAATTTTTAATGTAGATTCCAAATTGTTGCGTCTTCTGAGCTTCTGGGTTTTATGTTTTGGTGCTGCCTGGTGCAAACACCATCGGATGCAGTGCTGGAAATTCTTTTTCTTGATGATCTAGATAGAGCTATAGCATATTCATTTAGGTTAGTAATGCGTTATTCTTCGTTCATGTAGGAAGAGCTACACTTCATTCATCATTTCTTCTTTAACATTATAGGGTGAAGGGTTTATTTGCCAGGGTAAGATTATTGATGTTTTTAAATAATTGTACTAAAATTGTAATATTTTTTCTGAGTATTATTCTATCAGGTTGTATCACAAGGCAACAAGTTGACAATAGTTGGTATTCAACAACATTGAATGATCTGAAATTTATAAAAAATATACTTGCAACACATTCTGCACCCGCTTCTAATCCACAGGATCATCAATTTAGCGATTGGTTAGAGAAGGGTTTTGTGAAAGCAAACGAGCATGCAAAAAAAGCTAAAAATAGTGATAATCACACTGATATTTTGCAATTTTATGTACGTGGTTTTAAGCTTGATCATTTGAATTTACGCTTTACGGATAATTCAAAATTAAAGGATTGGTTATATCCTGGATTTTTGATCAGACTTTTGGGTGATCGTTATGTTATTGGGCATGTTGATCCCAAAATTTCCTATCCACATCCCATTAGAAGTGGTAGTGAAGTTGTAGAAATTGATGGAAAGCCCATTGATTTTTATATGAAAAATGTTTTTGCTTCTCTTTATGGCAATAAATACACAAAAGCTGAGTATATCCGTCTTGCGCCACATTTGTTGATTGATAAAAATAATTTCCTTATTAAACGTCCTAATGAAATTACGCTTTTTGAGGACGGTAAATACAAAAAAATAAATCTTGTTTGGTATCCCAAAGAAATAGATGAATTGTGGTCTATGACTCAGCCCCTTGCATTTGGTGATAAACCTTCAATTGGATATGAATTAATAAACAATGGGGTGTGGATAAGTTTGCCAAATTTTGATCCATCAGAAAAAGAAAAGAAAAAATTTATTGAAATTCTAAAGAATCTTAAAAAGTTTCGAGATTATCCATTTATTATTTTTGATGTAAGAGGTAATGGTGGTGGTAGCACAGATTGGCAAAGACCTATATTAAGAAATCTATATGGAGATTCTTTTATAAAATCTTTGGGCGTAAATCATCATTATAATCACGATTGGGTCAAAAAAATACGTATGACGCCTGAAAATTATAATGATCTTCAGAAGTATATGAACGAAAATGAAAAAAAATCTTTTTTGAGCGACCTAGAACATAATCGTACACATCATATAGAAAAATGGAATATATTTGATGAAAGAGAAAATTTATTTTCTCATCAGGATGAAGTTAAAAAATTTCCTAAAATATATCTTTTAACAGATGGAAGATGCTCAAGTACGTGTTGGCTGTTCGTAAGGGAAATGCTTCAAATGCCAAATGTTATACAGATAGGTGAGGAAACAAATACACAATCATTGTATAGCCAATCCCGAACAATTGATTTACCGAGTGCTCTTGGAAAATTAGTTTTTCCGATGCAAGAACGCGTTTTTCCAATTGATCATATTAATCAATTTTTTGTACCGTATATTAAGTATTTAGGTGATTGGCGTGATGAAGAAAGATTGAAAAAATTTGTTTTAGGCATTCTGAAGCATTAAATGGTTACCACCTATTAAATAGTGTTTTGTTGTAAATAAAAAAACTTAATTTTTTAAATGCACTTTATATATTTGTTAATAAATTATTAACTAAAAAAATATAATATTAAAATATGTAGTCAAATAACTGTGTAATGGAGATGAAAATGAAAAAGTTTTTTTATGTTTCGGCATTTATTTTTGCGAGTGTCACTTTTTTTGATAAAACAGCCTATGCTGATGCTTGTGATGATTCGATTATTCATATGAAGCAATTATTGAATAAAAATCTAGATTTTGTATCCAGCAATATAGGGATCCTTAGGAAAAGTTTTAATTCTATGGAGCAACTAAAAGCGAATCCAAATCATCCACACGCGGTAGAGCTTAAAAAGGATATTGCAAAGGCAGATGAAGTCAGTAAATTGATGGAAAACAATACAAAAGCACAAATCCCTATTGGAGAAGCTTTCCATGATGCATGTAAGAATGCAGATAAGCAAAAAATGGATAGTTTTAAAGAATTTAGTCGTGGAAATATGGAAAAATTAAGTTCGTTGTTTAAAAGTAAATAATTTCTTATTATTTAGGAGCCGTTGATATTTTGCTTAATAAAATGAGTGCAAGCTCGCCATTGCAAAAATAGTCGAGCGTTCTGCAAGGCTATTTGGGGCAATCCACACTTTTTGCTACAGCATTCACAAGTGTAGATTGCCACGTACATCCTCGTGCCTAAGCATTCAGGCGTTCTTCTAATGACAAACCATCCCGCATCGTCATCGCGAACCCCCCACAGGGGGTGTGGCGATCCAGTTAAAATCATTATAACGCGTTGATTAAATGATTCTTTTCTGGATTGCCACGGGGCTGCGCCCCTCGCAACGACGGAAACCCTAGGGTTCTTTTACGTGTATAATATGGATAACCTCCTTTAAAAAGAAAGCATTATCTCAAAAATAATATTGAATATCGATAGGTTGAAAGACTTATGGGTAATGATATGATCGCAGGACGTAGGAAGGAGGATGAATTATTTAAGTTTCTAAATTAATAAATTTTTAACTAAAAAAATATAATATTAAAATATGTAATCAAATAACTATGCAATGGAGATGAAAATGAAAAAGTTTTTTTATGTTTCGGCATTTATTTTTGCGAGTGTCACTTTTTTTGATAAAACAGCATATGCTGATGCTTGTGATGATGCGATGAATCATGTGAGGCAATTAGGGAATAAAAATTTAAATTTTGTAGAGAGTAATATTCATTTGGGTAAAAAGAGGAATGAATCAAAGGCTTTGTTAGATGCTAATCCAAGTGATCCCAGGGCTGCTGAATGGAAAAAAGATATCGAAAAATCGCAAGAAGTTGGCCTAAAATTTCAAGAAAATATGAAGGAATTTGATCCAGCTCTTGCAACGGTCAAAAGCGCATGTGTGAATGCGGATAAGAAAAAAATGGATGACTTTGATAAAGAAGGTCAAGAATTTTTTCAAAAAATAAATGAGATCTTTAAAAAATAACAATTTAATAAATGTTATTGAGATCTTTGACAGGGGTATTCAGTTAAATGAATGCCTCTTTTTTTTTGTGCTTTTTGTTCAATTTGTATTAAAATACCTATAAAAATAAATTTACAAACATCCCTTATTAATGCTATAAGTCCAAAGATTCTGTATGTTTTTTTCAGCAATGAATACAGCGCATAGGATTAAAAATCGAATGGGAGGTACTTGTTTGTACCGTTTAACCATAATATAGAGGATAAAATGGCAAAAAAGATTACAGGTTATATTAAACTTGTGGTGTCCGCCGGGAAAGCAAATCCATCGCCACCAATTGGGCCGGCTTTGGGTCAACGCGGTTTGAACATCATGGAATTTTGTAAAGCGTTTAACGCGCAAACACAAGGCATGGAAATCGGGATGCCTGTTCCAGTCGTCATTACAGTGTTTGGCGATAGAACATTTACGTTCCAGCTTAAAACACCGCCAATTAGTTATTTCTTGAAAAAAGCAGCAAGTTTACCTAAAGGTTCTGCGACCGCAGGTCGTGGTTACGTTGGTAAAGTCACAATGGCTCAAGTACGCGATATAGCGAAGCAAAAAATTGTTGATATGAATGCCAATGATATTGATGGCGCATGTCAAATGATTATTGGTTCGGCACGTACCATGGGTATCGAGATTGTGGAGTAGAAAATGGCTAAATCTGGAAAAAGAATTCGTAAAGCCTATGAAGGTCTCGACCCCATAAAATCATACGGGATTAATGAGGCATTAAAAATCATTAAAGAACGCGTAAGCGCAAAATTTGATGAGACTGTTGAAGTGGCTGTTGCTCTTAATGTTGATCCGCGTAAAGCAGATCAAACAGTGCGTGGCATGGTTAATTTGCCTAACGGCACAGGTAAAACGCTTAAAGTTGCTGTTTTTGCACGTGATGCTAAAGCTGAAGAAGCGAAAGCTGCCGGTGCTGATTATGTTGGTGAAGACGAACTTATCGATATGATTTCACGTGGCGACATTCCTTTTGATCGTTGTATCGCAACACCTGATATGATGATTGTTGTTGCTAAAGTCGGTAAAATTTTAGGACCACGTGGGCTTATGCCAAATCCTAAATTAGGCACTGTAACGATGAATGTTAAAGAAGCTGTTGAAGCTGCAAAAGGTGGACAAATTGAATTCCGTGCTGAAAAAGCTGGTATTGTTCATGCAGGCGTTGGTAAAGCAAGCTTTTCTGAAGATAAGTTAGCCGAAAACATTAAGGCACTTATGGAAGCTTTGAAAAAAGCGAAGCCTGAAACAGTTAAGGGTACTTATATCAATCGCGTAAATTTAAGCTCTACAATGGGCCCTGGCGTGCGTGTTGATTTAATTTCTCTTGCAAATTAATAAATAATCAGATACAAATGAAAACCTAGTGCTATTGCGCTAGGTTTTGTCCGAGAATTTGGGATGTGTAAAAGCGTAATTCCCATATGAGACAGAGAATACAAGCTTCTGCAAGTCGATTCATTTCACTGCGCGGATTGTTTCTCTGAAAGAGGGCATAAGAGTTAAACTCTTTCACAGATTGAACGAAATGTTCGATAGTTTTGGAGAAAAAAGTGGACCGATTACAAAAGAAACAATTGGTCGAAACACTTAATGGTGAATTCAATAAGTGTGCGCTACTTGTTGTCACGCGTCAAACAGGCCTTACAGTGGCTGAAGTGACGGCCCTTCGGGTTAAAGTGAGACAAGCTGGTGCGTTCTTTAAAGTTACCAAAAACAGCCTAACAAAAATTGCCTTGAAAGATACGCAACACGCTGATCTTTCAGACTTTTTTCAAGGGCCTACAGCAATTGCTTTTTCTGAAGATCCAATTGCCGCTGCTAAAGTTATTGTCGAGTTTGCAAAAACAAACGACAAAATTAAAGTAGTCGCTGCTGGACTCTCCGGTAAAATGCTCGACGAAGCAAGTGTTAAAGCTTTGGCTGCATTGCCATCGCTCGACGAACTTCGTTCAAAATTGCTTGGACTTATTTTGGCGCCTGCAACGAAAATTGTTGGTGTGCTTAATGCGCCTGGGACACAAGTCGCCCGTGTGCTTTCAGCCTATGCCGAAAAAGGTAACAATTCATAAGTGTTTAGACATTATCTAGATTTGGAGTAAAAAATGGCCGATTTACAAAAGCTTGTTGATCAACTTTCTACACTAACAGTTCTTGAAGCTTCTGAGCTTAGCAAAATGCTCGAAGAAAAATGGGGCGTTTCTGCAGCTTCTATGGCGGCTCCTGCTGCTGTTGCTGCTGTTGCTGGCGTTGCCGCTGAAGAGCAAACAGAATTTGACGTTATCCTTTCCGCTGCTGGCGAAAAGAAAATCAACGTCATTAAAGTTGTGCGTGAATTAACAGGTCTTGGGCTTAAAGAAGCTAAAGATCTCGTTGAAGGTGCGCCACAGCCTGTTAAGCAAGCTGTTTCTAAAGACGAAGCACAAAAAGTTAAAGAAAAACTTGAAGCTGAAGGCGCAAAAGTCGATATTAAATAACGACTTTTTAAGCTTTTACGGAAGGGGCGCGCAATTTATTGCGTGCCTTTCTGTACTTTAAAATGCAGATGTTTTGAATTTGGGATAGCGTTATAAAGCTAATTAAATTGTTTTTCTTATAAAACAAATAGCTATAAAGATGTTATCAATTAAGGTTTAGGTTTTTGAAATTGTTTGACGCGTCAATGGGAAAAACAACTATTTTTTCTTTTGTATATATAATGAATCTTGCTCAAACATTTTCTTTTTTTGTATTAAAGCGCAGCTTATTTGCGCTCAATTATTTAGTTTTTTTGTGCCGTTTTATGAATTCAGACTTACTCCTACAATGTATAAAGCAAAATTCTTCTCTTTTGCGTGCTCAAATTGCGCATATTGTACGTTTTAGATTTGTCTTGGGATATAAGCGCAACAAAACACACTTCTTTCTCGACGGATTTCCCCACTTTGTGCGGGATTACGTTTTTAGCCGCCACTAAAAATAAGAACTTAAGGAGCTCCAATGGCCAAACTACTTGTTGAACGGAAAAGGGTTCGTAAAAATTTCGGACGTATTCCCGAAGTAGCACCAATGCCTAATTTGATAGAGGTTCAAAAAACTTCTTACGAAAATTTCCTTCAAAGGGATGTTGATTCTACAAAAAGACCTAATTCTGGTCTTCAAGAAGTGATTGCTTCTGTTTTTCCCGTGAAAGATTATTCGGGTAGGGCACATCTTGAGTTTGTAAAATATGAATTTGAGCCTTCTAAATATGATGTAGACGAATGTCGTCAACGTGGTATGACATTTTCGTCGCCGCTAAAAGTGACTTTACGTCTCGTCGTTTGGGACATTGATGAAGACACTGGCGCACGCTCTATTCGTGACATTAAAGAACAAGACGTCTATATGGGTGATATTCCACTCATGACCGACGAAGGTACTTTTGTTGTCAATGGTACAGAACGTGTTATCGTTTCACAGATGCATCGGTCACCTGGCGTGTTCTTTGATCATGATCGTGGACGTACACATGCTTCTGGTAAATATCTTTATGCAGCCCGCATCATTCCGTATCGTGGATCTTGGGTTGATTTTGAATTTGATGCAAAAGATATTTTAAACGTCCGTATCGATAGACGTCGTAAGTTACACGTCACAACTTTATTACGTGCGCTTGATTCAGAATACACCGAAAAAACACGTATCGAAAAAGCCAAAAAGGGCGAAGATCTTCTGCCTACAGATGTTTTCGGCATGAATGAAGATGAAATTCTTTCAACTTTCTACAAAACAATTACCTACACATTGACAAAAAATGGTTGGGTTGTTGATTTTGATATTGAAACCCTCAAGGGCATGAAGCTTCCTGAGAATCTTGTCGATGCTGAAAGCGGCGAAATTAAAGCTGAAAAAGGCGTTAAAGTCACACCGCGTTTGGCTAAAAAATTAGTTGGTGAAGGTTTAAAATCACGTATTGCATTCCCTGATGAGCTTTTAGGCCGTTATGTTGCCCAAGATCTTGTGAATGAAGATAGTGGTGAAATATATGCTGAAGCTGGTGACGAAATATCTCAAGATATTTTAGATCGTTTGATTAAGCTTGATATTACTATTATTCCGACGCTTGCGATTGATCACATTAATATCGGGCCTTACATTCGTAATACGCTTGTGACGGATCGTGCACGTTCACGCGAAGAAGCATTGATCGATATTTATCGTGTCATGCGTCCTGGCGAACCACCAACCTTGGATGCTGCAGAAGCACTTTTCTCTGGTTTGTTTTTTGACATCGAACGATATGATTTATCGGCCGTTGGTCGTGTTAAAATGAATTCGCGTCTTGGTCTTGATTTACCAGATACGTTCCGCGTATTGTGCAAAAAAGATATGCTTTCCATTATTAAGGTCTTAACAGATCTTAAAGATGGACGTGGTGAGATCGATGATATTGATCATCTAGGTAATCGTCGTGTGCGTTCTGTTGGTGAATTGATGGAAAATCAATATCGCTTAGGGTTGTTGCGTATGGAACGTGCGATCAAAGAACGAATGAGTTCTGTTGATATTGACACGGTCATGCCGCATGATTTGATTAATGCGAAACCGATTGTTGCTGTATTGCGTGAATTCTTTGGATCATCGCAATTATCCCAATTTATGGATCAAACAAATCCATTGTCTGAGATTAACCATAAACGTCGTTTATCAGCTTTGGGACCTGGGGGTCTTTCAAGAGATCGCGCAAGTTTCGAGGTTCGTGACGTTCATCCAACGCATTATGGCCGTATTTGCCCTATTGAAACACCTGAAGGTCAAAACGTTGGTTTGATTAACTCTTTGGCTACCTATGCACGTGTGAATCAATATGGTTTTATCGAAACACCTTATCGTAAAGTTGTGAATTCGAAAGTGACAATGGATGTTGTCTATCTTTCAGCGATTGAAGAAGGTCGATATTATATTGCGCAAGCCAGCGTACCCTTAACTGAAGATGGTACTTTTGCTGAAGAACTTGTGAATTGTCGTTATAACAGTGATTATGTTTTAGGTCGTCCTGAAGATATTCAATATATCGACGTTTCGCCTAAACAAATCGTGTCAGTTGCTGCATCTTTGATTCCTTTCCTTGAAAACGATGATGCGAATCGTGCCTTGATGGGCTCGAACATGCAACGTCAAGCGGTTCCTTTGTTACGTGCAGAAGCGCCACTTGTCGGAACGGGTATGGAATTACCTGTTGCACGTGATTCAGGCGCTGTTGTACTCGCTAAAAGACCAGGTATTGTTGATCAGATTGATGCAAAACGTATTGTGATTCGTGTTTCGGCAGAAACAGCGCAAAACGATGCGGGTGTTGATATCTATAATCTACTGAAATTCCAAAGGTCTAACCATAATACATGTATTAACCAAAAACCACTTGTGAAAGTCGGTGATTTTGTTAATGCAGGCGATATTATTGCGGATGGTCCTGCAACGGATTTAGGCGAGCTTGCTTTAGGACGTAACGTTCTTGTGGCTTTCATGACCGCCAATGGATACAACTTTGAAGATTCTATTCTGATTTCAGAACGCATTAGTCGTGATGACGTATTCACATCGATTCATCTTGAAGAATTTGAAGCGATGGCCCGTGATACGAAATTAGGTGAAGAAGAAATTTCCCGCGATATTCCAAATGTGGGTGAAGAAGCTTTACGTAATCTTGATGAAGCAGGGATTGTCCATATCGGTGCTGAAGTTATTCCTGGTGATATTCTTGTTGGTAAAGTGACACCTAAGGGTGAATCACCAATGACACCTGAAGAAAAATTGCTTCGTGCGATCTTTGGTGAAAAAGCATCTGACGTTCGTGATAGTTCTTTACGTGTCCCTCCTGGGGTGCAAGGAACTGTTGTTGAAGTGCGTGTTTTCTCCCGTCGTGGCGTTGATAAAGATGAGCGCGCCTTGTCGATTGAACGTACCGAAATCGAACGTATGGCACGTGATAAAGATGATATGCTCGCCATTTTAGAGCGTAATTCTAAGGCACGTTTACAAGAATTACTTCTTGGTCAAAATGCAACGAAAGGCCCTAAAGGCTTTAAAGCTGGTATTTTAACACAAGAAATGCTTGATACGTTTACCTTCCGTCAATGGCGTCAATTTGTCGTTAAAGATGATGCAATTATGGATAAAATCGAAGCTGTTAATAAGCATTTCGATGATTCAGTTGATCATTTGCAAGAAAAATTCGAAAGCCGTGTTGATAAACTCCAACGTGGTGATGAATTGCCTCCTGGGGTTCTTAAAATGGTTAAAGTCTTTATCGCTGTGAAGCGTAAGCTTCAAGCAGGCGATAAAATGGCTGGTCGTCATGGTAATAAGGGTGTTGTTTCTCGTATTGCGCCTGTTGAAGATATGCCTTACATGGAAGATGGTACGCCCGTAGATATCGTATTGAATCCATTGGGTATTCCTTCACGTATGAATGTTGGTCAAATTCTTGAAACCCATTTGGGTGCTGCAGCTTACGGGCTTGGTAAAAAGATTGAGCAATCACTTCGTGCCTACCGTGAAAGCAATAACATCAACACGATTAAAGATGTTTTTACACAGATTTATGGTGAAAAAGCCTTTAAAGCAGATATGGGTGATTTTAAAGATCAAGAAATTATTGATATCGCGCATCAAATGAAAAAAGGTGTGCCGATGGCAACACCCGTTTTCGATGGTGCTAGTGAAGATGATATCAATGCGTTATTGGCTTTAGCAGGTATTTCACGCACAGGTCAGTACATATTGAAGGATGGTCGTACGGGTATTCCTTTTGATAGACCTGTGACTGTTGGCTATATCTACATACTTAAGCTTCACCATTTGGTTGATGATAAGATTCACGCACGTTCCATCGGACCATATTCACTTGTGACGCAACAACCATTGGGCGGTAAAGCGCAATTTGGTGGACAGCGTTTCGGGGAGATGGAAGTCTGGGCGCTTCTTGCTTATGGTGCTTCTTATAGCTTGCAAGAAATGCTGACGGTTAAGTCGGATGACGTTGCAGGACGTACGAAAGTCTATGAAGCAATCGTTCGGGGTGATCATACGTTAGAGGCAGGTATACCTGAATCCTTTAATGTTCTTGTGAAAGAGCTTCGCTCTTTGGGCTTGAATGTGGAATTGCTCCAAGAAGATGTATAATTCTTCTTTATGATATTAAGGCTTAGTCTAGATGGCTAAGCCTTAAAAAACAAAATTTTTAAAAGACCAAAAAAGCAAATTCTTCGGCGATAGAACGAAGAAATATCTTAGATGGTCAACATGAGTGAGGCGTTTAATGAAAAATGTCATGAATCTTTTCGGTCAGCAAGGCGGCAATGTACAAAGCTTTGACAGAATGCGTATATCGATTGCTAGTCCTGAAAAAATACGTTCTTGGTCCTATGGTGAAGTCAAAAAGCCAGAAACCATCAATTATCGTACCTTTAAACCTGAACGTGACGGTTTATTTTGTGCGCGTATTTTCGGACCTATTAAAGATTATGAATGCTTATGCGGTAAATATAAGCGCATGAAATATCGTGGCATTGTCTGCGAAAAATGCGGTGTTGAAGTCACATTAAGTAAAGTTCGTCGCGAACGTATGGGACATATCGAACTTGCTGCACCTGTTGCACATATTTGGTTCCTGAAATCACTCCCAAGTCGTGTGTCAACATTGCTTGATATGACACTTAAAGATATTGAACGTGTTCTTTATTTTGAAACCTATTTGGTTTACGAACCTGGTTTAACACCTCTTAAATTAATGCAAGTTTTGTCGGAAGATGAATATCAGCAAGCACGCGAACAATATGGCGATGAATCTTTTTCAGCGGGTATTGGTGCAGAAGTTATTAAACGCATTTTAGCGGGCATCGATCTTGAAACAGAACTTAAAACGCTTACAGAAGATTTACGTGAAGCGAATTCAGAATTAAAACGTAAAAAACTCATTAAACGTTTGAAATTGATTGAATCTTTCACAGAATCTGGCTGCCGTCCTGAATGGATGGTTTTAGATGTTATTCCTGTGATTCCACCAGAACTTCGCCCGCTTGTGCCACTTGATGGTGGTCGTTTTGCGACGTCAGATCTTAACGATTTATACAGACGTGTTATCAACAGAAACAATCGCTTACGTCGTCTTATAGAATTACGTGCCCCTGATATTATTGTGCGTAACGAAAAAAGAATGTTGCAAGAATCAGTTGATGCTCTGTTTGATAATACACGTCGTAGCAGACCTATTACGGGTACGAATAAACGTCCGCTTAAATCTTTGTCAGATATGCTCAAAGGTAAACAAGGTCGTTTCAGGCAGAATCTTCTTGGAAATCGTGTCGATTATTCTGGTCGTTCTGTTATTGTTGTGGGTCCTGAATTAAGGCTTCATCAATGCGGTTTACCGAAAAAAATGGCGCTTGAATTATTCAAACCCTTTATTTATTCCAAATTAGAACTTTATGGATTAGCCACAACCATTAAGGCCGCTAAACGCCTTGTAGAGCGCGAAAGACCTGAAGTCTGGGATATTCTTGAAGAAGTTATTAAAGAACATCCAGTGCTTCTTAACCGTGCGCCAACGCTTCACCGTTTGGGTATCCAAGCGTTCGAACCTGTGTTGGTTGAGGGTAAGGCTATTCAGCTCCATCCGCTTGTTTGTAAAGCATTTAATGCCGATTTCGACGGCGATCAAATGGCCGTTCACGTGCCTTTGTCACTTGAGTCGCAGCTTGAAGCCCGCGTTTTAATGATGTCAACCAATAATATCCTTAGTCCTTCTAACGGTAAGCCTATTATTGAGCCAACAAAAGATATCGTTTTGGGTCTATATTACCTTTCCGTTATGCGTGATGGTGAAATAGGCGAGGGCACATGTTTTGGATCTGTTTCAGAAATCGAACATGCTGTTGAGCAAGGGTTGATCACATATCATTCTAAAATTCGTGCACGCTTTGAATCCATTGGTGAAGATGGCAAGCCTTATCGTAAGGTGTATGAAACATCGCCTGGCCGTATGCTGATTTCAGAATTATTGCCAAGACATGGTAAAATTACCTTTGATCTTATCAATAGACATTTGACTAATAAAGATATCGCTGAAGTTGTTGACGTTGTGTATCGTCATTGTGGACCAAAAGCAACGGTGATTTTTGCCGATCATTTGATGTCACTTGGTTTCCGTTATTCAACACGTTCCGGTATTTCATTCGGTAAAGATGATCTTGTGATTCCGCCAGCTAAAATTAAGCTTGTTGCTGATTCACAAGTTAAGATTAAAGAATATGAACAACAATATCTCGATGGGCTTATTACCCAAGGGGAAAAATACAATAAAGTTGTTGACGTTTGGGCACAATGTACCGATCGCGTCGCTGACGAGATGATGAAAGTTATTTCGAAAATTAAACCAGGTGAACCGATTAATGCTGTTTATATGATGGCACATTCGGGCGCCAGGGGTTCCGCTGCACAAATTAAACAATTGGCTGGTATGCGTGGCTTGATGACGAATCCATCGGGTGACATTATCGAAACGCCAATTATTTCGAACTTTAAAGAAGGCTTGACCGTTCTTGAGTATTTCAACTCAACCCATGGTGCACGTAAAGGTCTTTCTGATACGGCGCTTAAAACCGCTAACTCAGGGTATTTAACACGTCGTTTGGTTGACGTTGCGCAAGATTGTATTATTTCAGACCATGATTGTGGTACGGATAACGGTTTGATAATGACAGCTGTTATGGAAGGTGGTGAGGTTATCTCCGAACTTTCAGATCGTATCCTTGGTCGTACAATGGCTGAAGATTTGGTCGACATTCATGGCGTCATGGTTATGCCTAAAGGCACATTGGTCGATGAGCCCATGGTTGATCAGATTATTTTATCAGGTGTTGATACTGTTCTTGTACGTTCGGTTCTAACATGTGAAGCCAAAGTTGGTGTTTGCGCCCTTTGTTATGGTCGTGATCTTTCACGTGGGACATTGGTTAATATTGGTGAAGCTGTCGGTGTTATCGCGGCCCAATCGATTGGTGAACCAGGTACTCAGCTTACAATGCGTACGTTCCACATTGGTGGTGCCGCGCAAAAAGGTGTTGAACAATCACATATTGAAGCCTCATTTGATGCGACTATCAAGCTTATCAATTATAGCTTTGTGACCAATAGTTCGGGTGCTAAAATTCTTATGTCGCGTAACTGTAAGTTAAAACTTATGGATAAAGATGATCGCGAAAAAGCAAGTTATGACATTCCTTATGGTGCGAAAGTTCTTATTGAAGACGCACAACCTGTCAAAAAAGGCGTTCGTATGGCAGAATGGGATCCATATACCATTCCCGTTATTACTGAAAAGTCTGGTATTGCGCATTATGTTGACCTCGTTGAAGGGGCATCCGTTCGTGAGATTCTTGATGAGGAAACTGGTCTTTCCAATAAAGTTGTCATGGATTGGAAGCAACAAGTTCGTGCCGCAGATTTGAAACCACGTATTACATTACGTGATGACAAAGGCGAAAATATTACACTTGAAAACGGTTTGGAAGCACGTTATTTCCTTTATACTGATGCGATTATCAGTGTTGAGAATGGTGCAAAAGTTCAAGCTGGTGACGTTCTTGCGCGTATTCCACGTGAATCTTCAAAATCACGTGATATTACAGGGGGTCTACCTCGTGTGGCTGAACTTTTCGAAGCACGTCGTCCTAAGGATTTTGCAATCATTAGTGAAGTCGATGGTCGGGTTGTTTATGGTAAAGATTACAAGACAAAACGCCGTATCACTGTTGAGCCATTACAAGAAGATTCGCCACCTATTGAATATATGATTCCAAAAGGGAAGCATATTGCCGTTCAAGAGGGCGACATCGTCAAACGTGGTGATTTATTGGTCGATGGAAGTCCAGTGCCACATGACATTCTACGTATTCTTGGTGTTGAAGCTTTAGCCAATTATTTGATCAGAGAAATTCAAGACGTTTATCGTTTGCAAGGGGTGGGGATCAATGATCGTCACATTGAAATGATTGTACGTCAAATGCTTCAAAAAGTAGAAATTATCGATGCTGGTGATACGACTTATCTTATTGGTGAGCAAGTCAGTAAAAGCGAATTTTTACGTGAAAATGAAAAAATGGTTGCGAAGAATTTAAGACCAGCGCGATCAGATTTTGTTCTTCAGGGGATCACGAAAGCTTCCTTGCAAACGAATTCCTTTATTTCGGCAGCGTCATTCATGGAAACCACACGTGTGCTTACCGAAGCCGCTGTTGCTGGTAAAAGTGATCCGCTCGCAGGGCTTAAAGAAAACGTTATCGTTGGTCGCTTGATTCCTGCAGGAACAGGTTTTGTGTTGAACAGGTTAAAGCAAGAAGCGCTTTTAAAACGTGAGAAACGCGCCGCCAAGCCTGCAAATCAAGAGCTTGAGTTGGAAACATCAACGAAACGCTCGATCGTTTAAGAAGTATTAAAAAGGGTAGGGGGAAACCCCTATTTTTTTGAGATAGGATTTTTGCCAATCTACCGGACAAAAAATAAAATTGCTACGACTTCACCTCTCCCCTTGTGGGAGAGGTCGGCGCATAGCGACGGGTGAGGGGTGTCTAAAACGTTTAGAAAGTACAACTCTATCATACCTCAATTAAGTATTAACAAACAAATACTCATCTTTTCAAAATTGTAAAATACCCCTCACCCGCTTCCTTTGGTCGCGACCTCTCCCACAAGGGGAGAGGTATAAACAAAACAATTTCATTTTTGTCCGGTAGATTAATACGTGGCTACTTTAATATTCAACAGCACCTTCTTCGGTGAATTCTTTAATTTTTATTTCATCAAAAATTTGATAAAAATTAAAGTCCTTTATTTGCTGTTTGCGCCTTATCTCGATAAATTCGTTGTAATTATTTTTAAAGCTTTCAGCCAGTATTTCGTGTTTTTTATGAAGGCGTTCAACATCATCAATTTTACAAAACAATTCAAAATCTTGTTGTTCGATATCATTAATGGGTTTTGGTCATCTTTGTAAATTTTGCTAAAGCCCATATATTCATCAGAAGATACACAAAATAGATTAGAGCCTGTGCCGGTGCCATTTGGTTTAAAGTCTCTATATTGTTTTATGTTTGTGAGATATGCAATAGATCCTGGAATGGGGGTTCCTGACAATGGTGTAATAAATTGTAAGGGTAATTCATGAAAAAATTCTTCGCTCTCAATATTTGAAAGATCAGTAAAGTTTAATATATGGTGAAATCTAAAAGCGTATTCCTTAAATTTATCTTCTCCCATAATCTCTTTTAAGCAAAGAAGTTTGGCCGTGGTAAGTGCAATAGCACATTCTAAAGCGGCTGGTTTATTGATCAGATCAATAAGCGCTTCAACAATATGCGCGGGATTGCTTTTTAAAATTAGGGTTGGTACACGTCCACTATTTGTATTGGCGTTTGCTTGAATCCATTTTGCTTCCCAATATTCAGATTCTGTGGATAGAATGCCATCAGCAGCGACATATTTCCAGTTTTCATTGATTTTTTGGTATGTATAGTGAAATGAGTTGAAAATCTTACAAAGTTGCTATAAAACAATGTGTTATGAGTTATTCAGTAGATGTAAGAGAGAAAGTGCTCTCTTACATTGAAGAAGGAGGAAAAAAATCTGCAGCAAGTAAATTGTTTAAGATTTCTCGTTCAGCAATAGATGAATGGTTGTTAAGAAAAAAAGTGAGAGGACATTTAAATCCTGATGAATATT
>JAUXUR010000072.1 GCA_030680745.1 Alphaproteobacteria bacterium | reverse complement strand
CGTTTATCTCCTAAATCTATCAAACCATATTCACTTTCAGACCAATTCATGAATAATGCTCCCTAAAAAGAAAACATTGTTGCAAAAATTATATTAAAAATCAATAGGTTGAAACACTTATGGGTAATGATATGCCCGCGGCTTGTCCGCGGGATCCATGCTGCAAAAGGTAGCTATAACTATTTATAGATACGTCTCAAACATTTTCTGGATCCCGCGAACAAGTCGCGGGACGTAGGAAGGGGGGGCGATGGTCCTTAACTTGCAGTGTTTTCAAGTTATTCTACTATATCTCTCATATTTTTTGAAGCCGTCATTGTTTAGTCGACTTTTAAATAAATTAAAATAGCGTGTTAATTTGTATAATTTTTGGTAACCTTTTAATAGGACGTCTTTTTGAATTATAAAGAGATTTTATGAACAACAAGCTGTTTCTTCTTATTAATTTTTTAATATGTTCTTTTTTAAGCTTTCAAGCCAGCGCTTTTATTCCCAAATCTATTGAAATTGATGAAAACATTTTTTTTAACGATATTCTTCTCGATGGTTTTTATAAAAATTGGCAATATTATCCTTTTCAATTTGAAGCTGTGGGTCTTAAAAAAATTATATCGATTAAATTTGTTCATAAAAAACCTAAATTAATAACGACAAAGGCAATTCAAAAAAAGGATGGCTGGTTTCCTGCTATTTTTAAAATGTGTATTCCGGATTTGCTAAATTTATATGATTCAAGTAATGAATTTAATAAATTGGATATATTGAAAACTGGTATTTTAGGTCGATATGCATTAAAATTTGAAATAATATACGAACAATACTTAAAAGAACATCTTGTTGTTTCAACGGATTATTTTTTTATGCTTTATAAGCAAAACAAAAATCAGCGTATTTCTAATCTAGAATCTAATTTTGGCAATCAAAGCGATATTAATATTATTCTTCAAGAAAAAGAAGCTTATTGTTCTGATGGAGAAGATGTTTTAGAAGAGGAAATTGAAACAGAATCTTTGATGAATGATGATTACCCAAAAGAAACATCACGATTTAACGCATATAATTTTTTAAGTTGTTTTACAATCTCTTGGCATAATATTTTCGGCACCAAAAATTAATTCAATGCCGATGATTGAAAACTTATAAATTATTCACGTCTAAGTATGCCTTTAAAAGCCATAATACGTTGATAAGATTCATCGATTCTTTCTTCTGTTAATTTGCCTTGGGTAATGAATTCTAAAACAATATTCCGAATACGTTCAGGAAAATTTATAGACGATACATCTTCATGACCCGCTTGCTGAAAAGTTATTTGATTATTGGAAAATAATAGGATGTCGCAACCGGCTAAAATGGTTTTTAGCACAATTTCTTCTAATGAATAATGACCCCAAATGGCTTTCATGAGCAAATCATCAGTTATAACAACACCGTTATAGCCAAATTCGCTTCTTAATTTTTCTTGAATGATTGGCGCGCTCATAGTTGCAGGTATTAAAGAATCGTCAAGTTGTCCATTTACGATATGGGCTGTCATAATGGCGCAAGATTGTTGATCTTTTAAATCATAAAATGGATGTAATTCTTTCTCTTCCCAACAATGAGTGACATTGGTTGAATCCTTATGCGTGTCTCCTTTAGCGCTGCCGTGACCTGGGTAATGTTTAAGGCATGTTAACACATTGTTTGCAAAGTGGCTTTTAATGAAAGATGTTGCATAAGCTGTTACATCAAATGGATTTTGACTAAAACTTCTTGCTAAATCCCCAATTGCTGAAGATGCCGGACCATAATCAAGATCAACAACTGGTGCTAAGTTGAAGTTAAACCCATGTGTACTTAATTCTTGTGCCATATTGTTGTAGGTGTCATTAGCTTTTTCAATTGACTCTTGTGCAACTTCTTTTGCGTTGGGGTAATTTGTAAATCCATTAGCTTTTTTAAGACGTTGAACGCGGCCGCCTTCTTGATCAATAGCGAAAAGTACATTATTATAAGGTTGATCAAAACTCTTTAGAAAGTTTGTTAATTCTTTAATTTGTTCAGCTGATTGGATATTATATTGGTAGAAAATAACGGAACCTATTAAACCATCCTTTATTATTTTGCCTATTTGTTGCACAGATTCATCTTCAGCACTAACACCTTTAAAACCAACCATAATCATTTGGCCTATTTTATCTTCTATTGTTACTGCATATATAGTCGAAAAATTAAAGAATGTTATAAAAAGGATAAGTGTAAAACGTTTCATTTTTATGCCTTTATTTTGTACTGTTTTGGGTTTTGTTGCAATTATAAATTGTTAGGTAGTTTGAATTGAGAGATATTAAGATAATTTTTGAATTATAAAAAAGGTTGTGGAATGAGTTGTTTCTAAAGATCAACTTATTCCACATGAGTTTTAATGCGATTTACGTCTTAAAAACGCAGGTATATCCAACAATTCATCATCTTTAGCTGTTGTCTTAGCGGGCGCATTATTTTCAGCTTGTGGCGCTTGATTTAAGGACGCGATGTTATGAGGTGCTGGATTGGAGAGGCCTACACTTCCCTGGCTCGCATTGCCTGTTCCCGCGTTTAAAGACCCTGTATTTGAATGGGTTGTATTCGATAAACCAGTATTTGGATTATTCACTTGTGTGTTTTGTGGGAAAGGCTGTTCATGGCGTGCATAAACATCTTCCTCTTCTTCTTTTTCTTGGCTGCGTGAACGAATGCCTGTTAAGCGTTCAAAAAGGCTTAGTTTTTTCTTTTCTTTTGGTTTTTCTTGAGGTTCCTGGTAGGGATCACGCGCATTATAGGCATTATCGTCAAGATCTTGAGGGTTGACGGCTTGCGCTGGGATAAAGCCATGTTCTTGTTTTGTATTTTGTGTGGATTTGGATTCGTCTATTATATTCATAAAGAAATCATTTGCTTTTGGCTTTTTAACGTTATGATCCTTATCAAGGGCATTTTTATCGATTGCACCAAGCGCAAAACGTTCATTTGCTTTAAGACTTGTTTGATCAAGATCAACTTGCATAGATTCAGATTCTGTTAATTTTGAACGTTCTTGGAACATGGAAATAGCTTTCTTTTCCATTTTCTTTTGAATATGGGCTTCAGCATCAATACCTGTTGCAACGACAGAAACGCGCATAATACCATCCATGGATTGATCAAAAGTAGAACCAAAAATAATATTGGCATCTGGATCAACTTCTTCACGAATGCGGTTGGCAGCTTCGTCCACTTCAAACAACGTCATATCCATGCCACCGGTGATGTTAATTAAAAGTGCGCGTGCACCTTTCATGGAAACATCTTCAAGCAATGGATTGGAAATAGCGGCTTCAGTCGCGACAATCGCACGTCTTTCACCACTAGCTTCGCCTGTGCCCATCATGGCTTTACCCATTTGGGACATAACAGTTTTAATGTCAGCGAAATCAAGGTTGATAAGGCCTGGCATAATCATTAAATCAGTGACGCCTCTGACACCTGAATAAAGAACATCATCGGCCATGTTGAAGGCATCGGCAAAAGTTGTTTTTTCGTTCGCGATACGGAATAAATTTTGGTTAGGAATGATAATAAGCGTATCAACAAATTGGGTAAGCTCTTCGATGCCACCATCAGCAATACGCATACGGTGTTTGCCTTCAAAATGGAAAGGCTTCGTCACAACACCAACAGTTAAGACATTGCGTTCTTTAGCAAGCTTTGCAATAACGGGGGCGGCTCCCGTGCCTGTACCACCACCCATACCGGCTGTGATGAAGACCATGTTAGAGCCTTCAAGGTGATCGATAATTTCTTCAGCTGCTTCTTCGGCGGCGGCTTTCCCTGTTTCGGGACGAGATCCAGCGCCAAGTCCTTGAGTAAGTTTTTCACCTAATTGAATGCGTCTGGTGCATAAATTATTGGCAATAGCTTGTGCATCCGTGTTTGTGACAACAAATTCAACACCTTCAAGGTTTGAGCGAATCATGTTGTTAACGGCATTACAACCCGCACCACCGACACCAAAGACAGTAATTTTAGGTTTTAATTCGGGTTCGTGGCTTGGTGCTTTTAGTGTAATGCTCATTTTAGATTCTCCATATTCTAACGTCACACAAATAATAAACTTGTCTTTGAATTTGACAATAACTATTTACTTTTTTTTCACTTTGATCGGCCAAAAAGTTTTCCTATCTTTGAAAAGACAGTTTTTTGGCTTTTTTTATCTAGGGAAGGTATTGATTTTCCATAAATAGATTTATTTTGAAGGGCATAGACCAAAAGCCCTACTAAAGTTGAAGAAGCTGGTCCCGCTTCGGTGATTTGAAGTCCAGGAATTTTAAGGGGTCTGCCAATACGCACTTGTTTATTCAGCACCATGCTTGCAAGTTCGCGCGTGCCTGGTAATTGGCTTGCGCCACCTGTCAGTACTACATGGCGTCCTGCCAAATGATCAAGACCGCTTGCTTCAAGACGAGAGCGAATAAGTTCAAATATTTCCTCAAGTCTCGGTTGGATAATGCTGACCAGGACCGATTTTGAAATAGGACCCGATTGGGCATATTGGTCATCACCAATAAAGGGCACGTCTAAAATTTCATTATCATCCATGGACATCAGCATAGCGTGACCATGTAATGTTTTTAGACGTTCAGCATGTGTTAAAGGGGTGCCTAAACCGCGAGCAATATCATTGGTGACGTGTGATCCACCGACGGATAATAAATCTGTAAAGATTAGATTCCCGTCATTGAAAACGGCTGTTTTGGTTGTCCCGCCACCCATATCAATAATGGTGACCCCTAAATCCATTTCGTCTTCAACAAGACAGGCAAGGCCAGAGGCGTAAGAGGATAAAACAGCCGCAGTGATATCAAGGTGGCATCTGGATATACAATTGGCGATATTGCGGATAGCGCCTATATTGGCGGTGACGGCATGAATATTGGCGGCGAGTTTTTGCCCAAACATGCCGCGTGGATCCCGAATACCGTGGCTTCCATCAATGACATAATCGGTGGGGATAGAATGAATGAGTGTGCGATCGGTGAGATCAGGTAATGTTCTGCCGTGATCAAGAACGTTTTTTAAATCATTATCATCGACTTCATGGCCAGCAAGCTGCACTTCAGCATGAATCATTTTAGAGCTTGGCTGACCTGCTGTAATATTAACAATCACATCATGTGCTGTTTCACCCGAAATTTGTTCGGCAGCGCTGACGGCGTTGGATATGGCTTGAATGGCATCTTCCATATCGATAATAGCGCCAGATTTAATGCCACGTGCAACATGATGACCAGATCCAATAATTTGCACCGAAAGATCACTAGAAATTTTTGCAAGGAGGCAGCTAATTTTAGAGGAGCCAATATCCAGAGCTGCGATCGTATTTGATCTTATTTTAGCCATCATAAATCTCTGTTTTAAACGTTTTATGCATTGAATCTAGCTTTCGGTGGTTTTATATCTGTGTTTGTTTTATTGGGAATGGTCTCGTTGGGTGCATTGGGGGAGGCCATTTTAATGATAAGGCGGTCTGGTAATCTGAAATCAATGATAGCGATATCGCGATCAAGCAATTTATGCTCTTGATCTAAAAGGGCCAATTGTGTCCATGCAGCCGATGCATTATTTTCAGGAAGTTTGACGATCATGCCGTTTTTTAAATGCAGATCCCAACGTCTTTTGCCGATAATAACGGCTGAGGCAATGAGTGATTTTAAATGCGATTCAGATTCTAAAATTTCAAAAAAAGAAGGTGCAAATTTGGGTGCATCTTCACCCACAATTAAGGGAATATTTTTGTATTTGCTGCGATCAACATCAGGAATGCTTGTCCCATTGCTATCAATTAAGGATAATTTTTCTTGAAATTGCCACAGAGCAATAGGTTTTTTTTCAGTAATAGTAACATAAAGACTATCGGGTAAACGACGTTCGATGCTGACATGGGAGATCCAAGGCAAAGCTTCAATGCGTGCTTTGGCAATGGCAGGGTCAAAAGCAAGGATTGGATCGCCGCTATTCACGCCGATTGCTTCTAAAATAGCATCTTTGGGTGTTTCGTTACGACCTTCAACAATAATATCACGTACTTGAAGTCCAAATTCAGCCGTGTAATTTAAAACATTTTGTTTTAATTCGGTGTATTTTTCGTGAATAATGCCTTGTTGCCATAAAATAGCTAACGTAATTAAAACGGCACACAAAATAAGACCTATAACACTTAAAAAAAACGTTTTAAAAATGTTTTTACGTTTACGCTCACGTATATGGGTTTGTCGACCTGGAGTCGGTTTTCTATCAAGGAAATCCGCTTTATCAACAAAATCTAAGCGTCGCATTTAGCTTCCTCAACCATCCATTGAATCAAGGATTCAAAGGAAATGCCATTATATTGTGCAATTTCAGGCACAATAGACAATGGTGTAAATCCCGGTTGTGTATTGACTTCAAGTAAGATGATACCATCCTTGCCTTTTGTGTCATCAAAACGAATGTCTGATCGTGTGACACCTCGACATCCTAATGTTTTATGTGCAATAAGAGAAATTTCTTTTGCGTAATCTTCTATTTCTTTAGGGATTGGGGCTGGCATTAAATGCTCTGTCATGCCATCTGTATATTTTGCTTCATAATTATAAAAAAGGCCCGTTTTGGGACGCAATTCAAGAATGCCAAGCGCTTTATCGCCCATGATAGCGACGGATAATTCACGTCCTGGGATGTAACGTTCAACCAGTACTATGGGATCAAGCATCCAATCTTTGGGATCAAAATTAGGTTTTGTATTTTCATGAACGATATGAACGCCAACACTTGAACCCTCAGAAACAGGTTTAATAACATAAGGCGGTGACATTTTGGGATTAGAAAGCGCATCATCTATCGTTGTAACATAACTTTCAGCAATGGGAAGGCCTGCATTTCTAAAAAGTTGGATTGCAATATGCTTGTTCATGGCAAGTTTGGAAGAAAGTCTGCCTGAATGCGTATAAGGGATGGCCATCATATCAAGCACTGCCTGGATGCAGCCATCTTCACCCCATTTGCCATGCAACGCATTAAAGACAAGATCTGGTTTTGGGTTTAAAGCTTTCACAAGCTGTTCCATATCACGATGAAGGTCAATGGATTTAACGTCATGACCTAAAGTTTTAAGCGCTTTTTCAATGCCTATAGCTGTTGTAAGCGAAACTTCACGTTCCGTTGACCAACCACCTTTAAGAAGAACAATATTTTTGCGTTCAATTTTTTTTGTCATTTATAATCCATCAATTATCAGATCGTTTTCAAAATCTTACTTTGTTCCCTGGACCAATGAGAGCCCAAAGGGCTCGAATGCGGATCCAGGGTCCAGAAGTACTCATGATCGCAGATCATGACATGCTTTAGAAAAAATAGAGTCATGCTCTCACGAGCATGTATTTTAGTCTGGACCCTGGATCTAACTCGAAGCTTTGCTTCTCGCTTGTCCAGGGAAACAGAGTGAGAAATCCGATTAAACCAGTCGTTGACCAATTCGTTTAATCTCCCATTCCAAAAGAATACCGCTTGCATCCAATACACGTGATTGCACAAGTTGCCCCAAGCTTTCAATGTCATGGGCTGTGGCGTCGCCTGTATTGATTAAGAAATTGCAATGCAAATCAGACACCATGGCATTGCCAAAACGTAAGCCCCGACATCCTGCTTGTTCGATAAGCTCCCAAGCTTTATAGCCTTTTGGATTCACAAAAGTGCTTCCGCCTGTTCTGGATTTTACCGGTTGGGTTGATTCGCGTTGGTTTTTGATGTGTTTGTTTTTATCCGCGATAATCTGTGGGTCATCCTCATAACCTTGCAATATAGCTGAAATAAAAATCCAATCTTGGGGAATGGCGCAATGGCGCATTGAAAAGCCCATATCCTCAATTGTTAGTTTATGCACTTTTCCTTTGGGGTCAAGGGCGATCGCGGATATAAAAATATCTTTGATTTCACGACCATAGGCACCAGCATTCATGCGTAAAGCGCCACCGATTGTACCGGGGATGCCGCTTAAAAATTCAAAACCACCAAGGTTGTGTTGGTATGCAAAAAGAGAAGCGTTGATATCCAGCGCGCCCGATCCGATTTGGATTTGGTTGTTTGTAACAACCATGTCGGTGAACCCTTTACCAAGTCTTAAGACAATGCCTTCGATGCCACCATCACGCACCAGCAAATTAGAACCAACGCCAATGGTTGTGAGAGGAATAGAGGTGGGTTTGTGAGCTAAAAAATAGGATAATTCGTCAGCATTTTCTGGTTTATACAGTAATTGTGCTGGGCCGCCAACCTGAAACCATGTTGTTTTAGACAAAAGCGCAAATTCACTTAATCGTCCCTTGACGTCCGGCATATGCGGCAATAAAGAAGGGAAGGGGCTGATGCTCATTAAACATAAGCCTCTTGGAATTGTGTTGTTGATCTTATTTTTTCGAGCGCTTCAGGGAGCGCATAAGCCCATTTTGTGACATCGCCTGCGCCTAAGCAAATAACATAATCACCTTTTTGCGCCATTGAATGCACAATTTCTGGCAAATGATGTGGATTTGGAAGGGAAATAACTTGACGATGACCATGCTGACGTAAGCCGGCGACAAGGCTTTCTTTCGAAATGCCAGGGATTGCATCTTCGCGGGCGGCGTAAACATCAGAGACGATGACGATATCGGCATCATTAAAAGCACTACAAAATTCTTCGAATAGGCTTTCAACACGTGTATAACGATGGGGTTGAAAGACAGCAATAATTTTGTTTTTGGTGGCTTGTCTTCCTGCTTTTAAAACTGCTTTAATTTCAACGGGATGATGGCCGTAATCATCAATAATTGTGATGCCGTCTACATGTCCTGTTTTAGTAAACCGGCGTTTCACCCCTTTAAATTGAGCGAGCCCTTCTATAATAACATCGTCAGCAAGACCTAATTCATGGCCAATAGCAATAGGCACCAATGAATTCAAGACGTTATGGTGTCCCATCATGGGTAAAAATATATTTTTAAGATGTTTAGGGCGTTTAAGTTTGCGGGTCATAATTTCAACGTCAAAACGTGCGCCTTCAGGCTGAAGCTGAATATTGTGTGCTCTAACATTAGCCTGTGGATTGGTACCATAAGTAATTAAACGACGTTCTGATACATGAGGAATAATAGATTGCACAACAGGGTGATCAAGGCATAAAACGCCAAAGCCATAAAAGGGAATATTGAGAATGAAATTCTCGAAAGCAAGTTTTAAATTGTCGAATGTGCCGTAATAATTCATATGTTCTGGATCGATATTGGTAATAACGGCGATTGTGGCGGGTAGTTTTAAAAAGCTGCCATCAGATTCATCTGCTTCGACAACCATCCATTCGCCTGTGCCAAGACGTGCATTGGTATTATATGAATTTATAATCCCACCATTCACAACGGTTGGGTCCATTTTAGCGGTTTCGAGAAGGCTCGCAATAAGGGATGTTGTTGTTGTTTTGCCATGTGTGCCGGCAACTGCTATAGCACTTTTGAAACGCATTAATTCGCCAAGCATTTCAGCACGTCTGACTACAGGGATAAGGCGCGCGCGTGCTTCAATCAATTCTGGATTTGTATCAGGGACATCTGAGGAAATAACAACAACTTCAACGTCGGCTATTTGGGATGCTTTATGGCCAATAAAAATAGGAATGCCTATTTTTTCTAAACGTTGAATATTGGGTCCATCAGATAAATCACTTCCTTGGACTTTATAGCCAATATTGTGAAGTACTTCGGCAATACCACTCATGCCAATGCCGCCAATGCCAATAAAATGAATGATACCAATAGCTTGCGGTGAATTTGTCATAAAGGCTGTCCTAATAAATTTGCGAATTCTATTAATACTAAGCTTGAATGATCAAATTTGCTAGGTTTTCAGCGGCTTGAGGACGAGCATTTACTTTTGACTGTGTCTTAATTTCAACAAGGTCTGTACGATTATGAAAATAGTGAAGAATTTCAGTTGCTAAGCTTGCAGGTGTTAAATTTTTTTGTTCAATTAATATACCTGATTTTAGGCGTTCTATTTCTTTTGCATTGATATATTGGTGATTTTCAGCAGAACTTGGTAAAGGAATATATAAAGCGGGGCATCCTAGGATAAGATTTTCTGCGATAGTGGAAGCGCCAGAGCGACAGATCATCAAATGTGTGTTTATTATTTTTTCACCCATTTGCTGAAAAAAGGAGGATAACTCGACTTCAGCTGAAAGGTTTTTATATTTTGCGCTCGTTTCTTCAAGATATTCAGGTCGTACTTGTTGGGTTATTTTAAGTTGTTTCTGAATGTCATTTGGCAATAAAGCAATGGCATCAGGCATAATATCGCTGAATATTTTTGCACCTTGAGAACCGCCTATGATAAGCATATTAAATTTATCTGTTGATGAAATAGGTTTTTGTTGGTTTTGAAAACTAAGTATTTCAGGACGAACGGGATTGCCAATATAAGTGCATTTTGATTTATTTTTGTCGCGAATGCCAAAGGTACGCTCAAAACTAAGTGCAATTTTTTGGGCGATAGGTGTAATAAGTCGATTGGCTTTGCCCATAAGCGCATTTTGTTCATGAATGATGACTGGAATTTTTAAAGAATGTGCTGCCCACAACGGGGCGAGCGTTGGATATCCACCAAATCCTATGACATAAGAGGGATTAAGTTTTTTGAAAAGTGAACGCGTTTTGAAAAAATCTTTAAAAACACCAATGCCTTTTTGGAATGAGCCTGTTTGATGGTTGATTGATAATCGGTCATTTAAAAGATCATCGGGATTAATGTATTGCGCACCGCGGGTGTCCGTTAAAATTAGGGCTGTGGCACCTTGATCTTTAAGCGCTTTTTCAAGAGCAATCGCTGGAAAAAGATGACCTGCAGTGCCGCCCGATACAAGTATAATTGGTCTAGTCATGGTGAAGGCTCGCTGCTGATTTAGCGCGCGTTGGCGTTTTTATTTGGTTAAGGGTTTTATTAATAAAACTATCACCACTGTCGCCGCGTCGTCTTGTGAGTGCAAGCAACATGCCGATATTAAGGGCAAGGGCGAGTAAAGACGATCCGCCATAACTCATGAAGGGCAGGGTCATCCCCTTAGTGGGAATTAAATGAAGGGTGGATGCCATATTAATAATGGCTTGTAAGGCAAATTGAACAAGCAATCCAGAAGCTGCTAATACAATAAACATATTGCTTTCATGCATAAGACGTTTTAACCCACGATAAAGAACAAAGGTAAAAAGACCTATAATAATCAAGCAGGCAATGAGGCCAAATTCTTCACCAGCGACGGCAAAAACAAAATCAGCATGGGCGTCAGGTAAATATTCTTTGACACGACCTTCACCGGGACCTCGACCAAAAATACCGCCGCGCATAAAAGCTTCAAGCGATTTTTCAATCTGATACCCAAGATTACTAGGATCTAAAAATTTGTCGATACGGCTTGCAGCATGTGGAAAAAGAAAATAAGCGCTTCCAATGCCAAGCACACCAAAACAGATGATAATGGCAATCCAAATAAACGGAAGGCCTGCAATAAAAAATTGGGTAAACCAAATGGATGTCATGACAACAGCCATACCAATATCGGGTTGAGACAATAATAATGCCATAATGAGTATAAAAAGACCAAAAGAATAGATTTTGCCTGGAAAATGAGGGTTTTCAAGACGATTGGCAATAAGCCACGCAGATAAAATAGCAAAAGCCGGTTTTGCAAATTCAGAGGGTTGTAAAGAAAGCATGCCGAGACCAATCCATCTTTTTGCGCCTTTAATTTCAACGCCAATCACAAGGGTGAGGATAAGTCCTATGAAAGTAACAGCAAATAGAAGAAGGGCTGCGTATTGAATCTGTCGAGGTGAGAAAAAAGAAACAAAAATCATGATGAATAGTGATGGTATTAAAAATATAAATTGGCGTATAACAAAATGATAAGAATCAAGGCCAATACGCTCGGCAACAGCTGGACTGGCCGCAAAAATAAGGATCGAGCCAAATACAATAATAAATAAAATCGTTGCAAGACTAAGCCTGTCAACAGTCCACCACCAGCGTGCTAATAAGGAAGTATCGTTTCGTGAAAATGATTTAATCATTATGCCCTTTCTATTTTAAATTGTGGAGGGTGTCAGATTGCAGGATTCGCAATACTCATGTATGAAGAAATACATTCCGTTTGTTTATCACACAATCTTTCTACCCACATTTTAAAATATAGTCGATAGTTATTGGAAGGATACAGCGTCACGCCTCACTCATGTATATAAGGATACACTTCGTTCGTTGTTTCTTGTCTGCTTCCCAATTCTATCGACTATAGTGTGGGCATATCTGTTTCGTTCAGAAAGAATTTCCCAAAGTGTATAATTTTTAGGTCAAAAATGATAGAGGGAAGTGGATAGGTCAGTGTTATTTCATTTAAATACCAAATGTGCTTGTTCAAATTTATATGGTTGTATATAGTCCAGTCTGAATTATCTGTAATTAAATAACTTTATCAGGATGGACTATGACCAAATATAAAAACATTTCTTCTTTGTTTATATTGCTTTCTGCATTTTGTTGTAATGCAGCATTTTCTATGTACGAAGATAACAATTCTAATCAAAATATTATTGTAGTAAATGAAAAAAATAGACTCACTGAACAATATCATCTTACTTTATTGTCAAATGATAGAACACAAGAACAAGAAAATGAATTGATTGATCTTATTTATAATGGAATTGTATTAGAATCAAAAATAGAGAAAGAAAAAAGAGAAATTCGTGATCTAGAAGAAAAAATTAAAAAAGACGAAAGATATTATGGATTATTAATTGAGTTCGATATGAAAGATGAATTAAAAGAACATTATGAAATAATATTAGAAAAAGCTCAATCCAATAATTCTTATGCTCAATATATTTTAGGGCTGATGTACGAGTTTGGAAAAGGTGTAGACAAAAATTACGAAGAAGCTTTTAATTGGTTTGAAAAAGCAGCTAATCAAGAATATGCTTTTGCCCAATATCGCTTTGGGAGGATACATCATTTTTATCTCCACCATACGTTTGGTATAAAGCGGGATGATAAAAAGGCCTTTGAATTGTATAAAAAAGCAGCTATTCAAGGATGTGCTCGTGCTCAATATGCGCTTGGTTTGATGTATCTGGATGGTTTTTATGTAGTTCATAATTATACAAAGTCCGTAGATAAGAATTATAGAAAGTACTTTGAATGGATTGAAAAAGCAGCCAATCAAGGATTTGCTTATGCCCAAACTGACCTTGAATTAACAATTTGTTTATTCTATTGGCGTAAAAGGTGGACAAAACATCTACAAAAATCATAATTTTTGTAATTTATCCTCCCTTTCCTACGCCCCGCGACTTGATCCTGAGAGATCCACACGAATTTAAACACAGCGAAATCCTAGGATTTCGTCGTTGCGATGAGTCGAAGACGAAGAAGCAATCCAGAAAATAGCCTTTAAAAAGCTATAAATGTTGATTTTAGGACTGGATTGCCGCGCAGCTTCGCTGCTCGCAACGACGAACCCGTTGATTTTAAGTGCTTATAATTTTCAAGCTCTCGCTTTCAAGAAGAATTTACCAAAGTGTATAATTTTTGGGTAAAAAATGATAGAGGGAAGTGGATTGGTCGATGAAGTTTAATTCCCAAATAAAAATTTATATGATATGAAATTTTGAAAATATAGCCAATTGATTATTTTAATAAAAAGAATTTTTTTTGAACGAATATGTCTTTTTTTTTGTTTACTATTTAAGTAGATTCATGTATTCGTAATTATCTAATAATTTTATGAGGCTATATCATGACCAAATATAAAAACATTTCTTCTTTGTTTGTATTGTTTTCTGCATTTTGTTGTAATGCAGCATTTTCTATGCATGAAGATGACAATTCTAATCAAAATATCATTGTAATAAATGAAGAAAAAAATAAATTTACTGAGGAATATTATCTTACTTTATTGTCAAATGACAGAACGCAAGAACAAGAAAATGAATTGAACAACCTTGTTCAAAAAGGACTTATCCCAAGATCAATTATAAGTAAAGAAAAGAGAGAAATTCATGATCTAGAAGAAAAAATAAAAAATGACGAAAGATATTATGAATTATTAATTGAATTCGATATGAAAGATGAATTAAAAGAGCATTATCAAATAATATTAGAAAAAGCTCAATCCAATAATCCATATGCACAATATATTTTAGGACTTATGCACCTTTTAGGAAAAGGCATTGATGAGAATTATGACAAAAATATTGAGGAGAATTATAAAAAAGCCTTTGAATGGTTTGAAAAAGCAGCCAATCAAGGATTTGCTGCTGCTCAAAAGGAACTTGGATTTATGTATGGTACTGGGGCATACGTAGAGAAAAGTGATAAAAAAGCCTTTGAATGGTATGAAAAAGCAGCTATTCAAGGACTTCCTAAAGCCCAATTTAGTCTTGGATATATGTATAATGTTGGACAATATGTACAACAAAATCTTCTAAAAGCTATCGAATGGTATGAAAAAGCAGCTAATCAAGGACTTGTTGATGCTCAATTTAATTTAGGAATTGCGTATTTTTATGAAAAGTCAGTGAATTACAGAAGGGCCTTTGAATGCTTTGAAAAAGCAGCTAATCAAGGACTTGTTAATGCTCAAGAAAAACTCGGATTAAAATCTTGGATTTCAAATTGGAGGAAATATCTACCAAAATCGTAATTTTTGTAATTTATCCTCCCCCTCCTACGCCCCGCGGCAAGTCCCACGGGGTCCATAACACCTATTGAAAAGCCTCGATAAATTCATTGGTTCACTTCCTACACAATGGATCCTACCAACAAGTCGCGTGAAGTAGGAGGTTTGTAGTGTTTTCAAATTATTCCATTATAATATCCATTTCGCGCAATTTTTCACCTGCATTCAAAATTATAATGTGTATTTTCGTTTAAGCTTTTTGCGCGCTGAATAAAAATGCAATTGCTTTTTTGCATTGAGGCTCATTTAAAAGTCGAATACCTTCATCAAATTCTGAGATAGCTAAATTTTGAAGTTCTTGAGGATTTGAAAAATCTACCAAACCTTTTCGAATGCGGGCTTCAAAAAGAGGATATTCTAAAATATTTTTATCATCGGGTAGCTTATTTACACCCGAAATATGTGCTAACCATAATCCATTTTTTAAAAAGGCAAGGGCTTTAAAGAGTGTAAATTTTGAAATTTGCTCTTCATTGGGTTCTTTCATAAAATAGGATGTTAAAAATGATTGAATTTTCGTATTATCATATATGAAAAAATTAAAGGCTTCGGCTAAATCTAAATAAAAAATATCTTGTGATGCTGTTTCAAAATCAATTAAATAGGCTTGTTTTTGATCAAATAAAATATTACCCGGATTAATATCATGATGTGTTGGCATAATGTCTTTTTCAAAAATAGAAATATTTGATTTTAATGCTAATTTTATGGTTTCGTATTGTTTGAAATAGTCTGTTTGGAATGTAGGTATTGGAATGTTCTTTGTTTTTAATTTTTCCTCAACATCATCCAACCATTCATAGAATAATTTTTTTCTTTGAAATGAATGACCTTGGTGCATCTGTCTTAAAGGCTGGGTGATTTTTCTAAAAAATGAAAGCGAATAACGTTCTGTGGGCCATTGATGGGCAATTTCTTCTAGAATAATGACGCCCAAAGCATCATTAGCAAGATAAACTTTGGGTGAATAACCTTCTTGAGATGCAATTATGACATCATGATATAAAGCGGAGGCGTCAGCAAAACTTCCCTTTTGAACGCGCGCAACTAAATTTTTTTGAAGATAATTAGAATAAAATTTATAAAGACAAGAACCTGCAACGCTTCTGGCTAAGGGCTCAAAATGGTTTGCTGCAGCATCTAATCCTATTTTAGATGAATGTATCGCCTGAAGAATTTTTGCATGATCATGAGCCTCTACATCACTTTTTATTGTATGAGGATCTGCGTGTATTGGTTTTGCTATGATTGTAGAAAAAATAAAAAAAAATGATAAAATGCGTCCCATTGAAGCCCCACTATGTAATACCCAAATAATCTGAAACTACCGTTTTTAGTCGATGACTTTTGGTCGCTTTTTGAACCAAAAATTTCTAAGGTAAATCAATTACCTGTCGTAATTTTTAGCATCAAAAATCACCTCAAATCTCATGCCTAAAATTCGGCATTTCCAAATCATCTGGCTATAGATTATAAGTATCTAATTTTTAAGTTTGTGGAATATTACTGGATTTATAAAAAAAAATCATGTGCTAATTTTCTGTTTTTATGGTTTTTTCATATTAATTTATCTGTGGAACATATTTTATAAAAGTGTTCTCGATAAATTAGGACAAAATGATTTCTTCTATTAATATCAGTCTGATTATATCATAAGAAGGGATACAAAAAATTGTTTTACCATAATAGTGCAAAAAAACAGATTGAGATCTAAATGGTTTACATAAGAAAATCTGAAGAGCGTGGGATAACTAAAACTGATTGGCTCAATAGCAAACATACGTTTAGTTTTGGACATTATTATGATGAAAATCATGTTGGTTTTGGTTCTCTGTTGGTTATTAATGAAGACATAGTGAAACCAAATGCCGGTTTTGGAAAACATCCTCATCATGATATGGAAATTATTTCCTATGTTCTTGAAGGGGTGCTTGAACATAAGGATTCACTTGGTACAGGCTCGATCATTCTTCCGGGCGATGTTCAGCGTATGTCGGCAGGTATTGGTATTACGCATAGTGAATTTAATCCTCAAAAAGAGGTGCCTGTTCATTTTCTTCAAATTTGGATTACGCCTGATAAACTTGGATTGACGCCAAGTTATGAGCAAAAAAGCTTTTTGAAAAAACGTGAATCAGGCCAATTAACATTGCTTGCTTCACATGATGGGTATTTAGATAGCCTGATTTTACATCAAGACGTAAATATGTTTGTTTTGGATTTAAATGCTGATGAGAAATTCACTTTTTTAGTTGAAGAGGGTCGTATGATTTGGGTTCAGATTGTACGTGGTTCTGTGCAATTGAATCAGCATATTCTACAACAAGGCGACGGCATTGGGATAAAGAACGAAACATCTGTGAATTTCCAAGGCAAAGAAAAAGTTGAAATTTTAATTTTTGATTTAATCAATATTAAGGATTGATTTTTTTAAGTATTTCATCGATTTCATCTTGTTTTTTCGCATTTTTAGGAAGTTGTGGGCCGAGCATTAAAGAATTATTAGGGTTATTGATTTCTTTTGCAATCGACTTAACAATACCTTTGCTGTAAGATGTAAATAATTCTTCAAGCTTTTGTTCGATATGTTTAAGTGTTTGAACAACTTTTAGAATGCGTTGACCCGTTATATCTTGAAAACTACATGCTTCATATATAAGAGTTATTGCTTCAGTTAACTTTTTGGATTCTTCATTATCAACGTTTTTTGCAATGAGTTCAATTTGCTCTGCAGCATCCATAATTTTATCTGCAGCATCCTCCGTTGCAATAACAACTGCATCAAGTTCGTCTGTCGCTTGAGGAATATCTTGGTTGCGAATTTCATATGGGATGTTGGCAATATTAGAGCGTGCATCACGAATATATTTTGTTAGTATGGAAATTTCATGATACATCATTTTGTCAAGGTCAGATATATCTGTTTCAAGTGCACCTAAAATCGATTCAACAATTTTTTCAACATGTTCAGAATCAGTTTTACCAGATAGTTTCTTTTTTAAAGCCGTAACATCAATTTCTTTAATGTTTTTTTTCAATCCAGACATTTTTTCCTCCAAAAAAATTAAAAATTACCAAAAATTGAGGTCATTTTACTTTTTAATGTTGAAGCAGTAAATGGTTTGACAATATAGTTATCAACCCCTGCTTCTTTTGCTGTCACAACATTTTCAGTTTTACTTTCAGCAGTGACCATAATGAAGGGGGTTTTTTTTAAGCCATCAGTTCCGCGCATATTTCGTAACAAATCAAGACCTGACACGGGTTGCATGTTCCAATCTGAAATAACAAGGTCATATTTTTTCTTTTGAAGCTTTAAAAGAGCTGTGTTCCCGTCCGTTGCTTCGTCAATATTATAAAAACCAAGCTGCTTAAGAAGATTACCAATAATCCTAACCATGGTTTTGTAGTCATCAACTACTAAAATGGGCATTTCAAAATCAATACTCATTTTCATGTTTCCTTTTATGATTTTGTAATAGATCGAAGGGTCCAGAGCGTCTTTTGATGGTAGGCTATACGTTCAATCATCATATCGTCAGTGACGGCATCATGGTCGGCAGATGCTGTAAGGCGAATTTTTTCAGCGGTTTCAATCATTTTAGTATGATCTTCGATAAGTGTTGAAATAATAATGCTTAAACTCGATTCAGCTTTAGATTCGCTGATTTGTGTAAGCTTTATGAAATCAGCAAGAGATGAAGGTGCATGTAACCCTAAAGTAAGAAGTCTCTCCCCTAAGGGATCAATAAAATCAAACAGATCTTTGTAAAGTGTTCCTAAAAATGGATGTATAGATACAAAAAGAGGATCTTTAAGATGCCAATGAAAATTTTGTGTTTTAACATAAAGCGTAAAATGATCCGCAAGAAACACTGACAGTAATTCTGCTGTTTTGCTTATGGCAATTTTAGATGATGGCATTTAAGAATCCCTTAAATTTTTTTATTCTTATACTTCTTTTGTTTCAAACTGTGGAGGTTGTCAGATTTCGGGATTCATCATGCTCATGTATAAAGAGATACATTCCGCGTGCCTCACCACTCATCTTTCTACCCACATTTGGAAACAATTCGAGTATATACAATTTTATCATAAAGAGTCTTTAAGGAAAAGAGGGATAAAATCAGCACATTGATTTTAAAGATTTGAGGAAGGATAAAATGGCTCCCCGGGCCGGACTCGAACCAGCGACCAAGTGATTAACAGTCACTCGCTCTACCACTGAGCTACCGGGGAACATAGCTTGATTTTTATCAGATTTTTGTCAGAATCTCAAGACAAAAATTAAAAAATTTAATCTTTTATTGGAGGCCGGAGCCGGAATCGAACCGACATACAAGGATTTGCAGTCCTCTGCATAGCCATTCTGCCATCCGGCCTTCAATATCCAATTTTTTCAAATTGTGCAGCGCGTAGACTTAGAAAATCATAAGATTGCTCTTTTCATGATTTACTTTGTCTTCTTGCCCATATTTTGAAATCTTTTGGGTATATAGTTTTATAAGGAAAAATTAGCTTTTGGTCAAGACGTGATAAAAACAAATATGAAATTTGTGCATATTTTATTTTAGAGTAAAGAGGGCCCCGTGTGAGGCCCTTAACGTAATGATGATGAATGGCTGCTTCATTCGTTAATATCGGCAACAATCATCCATTGTGTGTTCATATAAGGTACTTCGCTTTTAAGGCTTAGATCATTTGGATCAAGTAAATGTAAGCGTTCAAAATTACCGACGTAAATGTAATTAGAGCTGCATTCTAGAATATTGATCTCGCCATTAAGCATTGATAAATCATGATAATGTCTTTGGCACGCATTGTTTGATGCTTGAAGCCAAAGACCTTTTTGAGGCATGTTTTGGTTGATACCATAAATTTTACCATTTAGCGCTAAAACCTTGTTGCCAAAACCTGGCATAGGATTAGGCATATAGGGTCCATAAGGTATGTTTGGATTTTGAGGCAAATCATCGATGAGTGTATTATTGTTTTGGAAGAAGTAAATTTTGCTGTAATCAAATTGAACATTTCGTTCTGTTGATGTAAGGCCGCCCAAACCATCGGATGCAAAAGTGAGTTCTAAAGTTTCAAGCCCCATCATCATGCAAGGATTGTTATAAGGCGGCATAGGATTTGGAGGGCAAACAGGTGGTTGATTATTGTGGTAAATTTTGACGATGTTGTTGCTTACATCAAATTTGTCCATTGGCATTATGTCAAGAAGGTCTCTGGTATGAAGTAATTGTAAATCATGTGCATTATATATCCTCAATTGAGCATTTGGTTGTGGTTGTGGGCTTGGGTTGTTTGGATCATAAGGCATATTCATATTTTGGGGCATCATGAGTACAAAGACATGTTCGTTATTGGCTTTTATATCCATAATATTCCATGGCATGTCTGGCACTGGAGGGATTGGATTATTAGGATCCATGATGGGCATAAGGTTGAAATCAACAACATGTTTAAGGGATGAAAAATCTTCATCATACTTTAACAATTGTATACCATTTGAAGTAAAAACATAATTTTTAGCTTCAGATGCCGAATTCAAAGAAAAAACAGCTAACATTATACTTAATAGTTTCTTCATTAGTTTCTCCAGATTTGATGATTTTCTTCATATTTAATGTTATTTGTAATTAAGGTTATATACAATAGGGTTTATTTTATTTATTTTTATTTAATTGTTTGAGCATGTTAAGATGAATATATTAGAAACTTAAAATTATTATTTGCTTGTTTTAGATTTCTTAAATTGATTTTAATCAGTGTTTTGTTGATTAACTTTTGGGTGAGCCATAGGAGATGGCTTGCAAAATTGAGCGGGCTTGACAAAAATTTTGTGATTGTTTCTGGATTTAAGTTAGGGTTGTTTCTTTCTGTAGATAGCATAAGGCGCCTATTAATTAAAAATTAATTTTTTTGTATGATAATAGTTTTAATGGGATTTTATGTTTTAAGGGGAAAGAAATGAGAAAATTAAATTTGGTTTTTTTTGCAATGTCATCGTTCTTTTTTGTAAATAATGTAAATGCTGCGTGTCCATCGACAATAACACATGATGAAGCAAGGGCAATTGCAAATGGTGAGAAAGATAAATTGACAGATCCTATGTATAAGCATTTTGCCCCAGTGGGTAATATGAAGGATAATGTTGTAAAAAAAGGCACGTCAAGTGCATATACAATGCCTCATCTTACAAATTCGGAAGAGATTCCTGTTCCTGGAGGCGGCGTAAGATTAAAATGTACTTATGGGTATGATGGAAAAATAACAAAAAGAAGTTGGACTTTTCAGATCGATATACCTAAAATATAAATGCAAAACCACAGGCATCCCCTGTGGTTTTTTTAATGACATTGAGTATATGTTTTTTATTGCTGCAATATAGCGCCAATCTTAATGAGGACAGCTAAAGTGCCTTTTTTTGTGATTGCGGATATTTGGCATTGATCATTTAATTCCCATATGCTTTCGTCGTTATTTTCAATAATATTTGCTAATCCATTATATATAGATAGATCGTTACTTAAAATTTCATTTATTTTAAGCTGAACGAATGAAATTAAAAGATCTATATTGTAATTTGCATAAACGTAAAAATGTTCAAGCGCTTTTTGTTTTGTAAGGTTAATGAGCTCGATATAACAAAGGGATGCGTTCATATCAATAGTAATTTTATGTACAGAACCAACAAGATCACCAATTAAATTACGTAAATATAGGCCTTGATGAACTGCTTCATTAATTTCAACTGCCTTATTATTTTCATCGGTATTTTTCAGGTTGCAAATATTGTACATCAATTGATTGGTGCCAGAAAAAAGATTTTCAATATAATTTTGAAGTGTTTCATCTAAAAAATCATATGCTTTATGGGATTCAATTTTAGATGTGTCCACATTCATATGAATATCATTTTCTTTGTTTATTGTTTTGAGTTTTTTATTGGATGGTAATTGGCCATAAGCTTGTAAAACACCACCATCTCGTCCAGCTGGACAGTTCAAAATAGAAACAAATGTTTTTAAAAATGCATCTTCTTGTTCGGATAAAGATTTTTCTGTTGTTTCTGATGGTAAGGATAATAAATGTTTTAGAATACATTTGAATTGGGCGGAAACTTTATGTCCGATAGGACGATTGAGTAAATTTACAAGATATTGTGATCCATCTAATACGTCATATTCGATATTACTAAAACTTTTGCAAGTTGTATTGAGTATAATTTCTTGTAATGTGTTGTTAGAAGAAATTCGGTCTTTCATTGACTTGAATATGGTTTCTAGAATATTTGGCTCTATGTAAGGAATAGAGGTGAAATAAATTTGTTTGTCAGATAATGATTTTAAAAATTCAGGGTTTAAACATAATTGATATGAATAATTTTGATCTTGAAAATCTTTCCAGAAATGCAGTTGTGTTAGATCAATTTTTTCTGTTTTCTTTTGTAATAAATTTTCATGGAGCTTAAAAGGATTTTGAAGGTTGCTCGATTCATTAACTAGAATTTGTGTGCGAATAGCTAGTTGAACGATATCACTTTCTTCAAGAAGACTGGTCTCTGAAAAATGTTCCACAATAAATGCAGATAATATTGAAGCAATATTTTCATTGCTTGATTGCAAACAATCTTGCCAAAAAGATATTAATCTGTTTTTAAGGTTATTGTTAGAATCAATAGATTTTAAATAATTTAATAAAAAAACAATATAAGCTTCTTCATGTTCTTCTAAGTCTTCTTCTCCATCTAAATCACTAAAATTGACTCTACTCATAGCGTCTTGCTGTAGGTCTTCTGGAATAAAGTAAAGAAATTTAATGGCGTTAGAAGCATTATGAAAATCCAATCCATTTTTTAAAAAGTTTGAAAATATGTCGAAATAAAATTCATAATTTTTTTGAAAAATTGTGATTATTTCAGAAAATAAATCACATAAATAAAACAAATCATGTTCGCAATTTAATAATTTTTTATTATTTTTTAATATAGTTGAAATTTCTTTATATTTTTTTGTTTCAATTTTTTTTAATATTTTAATTGTAGAACAAATTTGTACTAAATCCAATTTTTCAATTTTTATTTCTTCTGAAAAGTTTTCTTCTATGCTTGCTAGTATATCTTCACACTCTTTTTTTTCTGTATTTGAAAGTAAATAAATAATATCTGCATAATTATCTGCCTTATTATAATCGTATTTTTCTGCAAAATTTTTGATAATGTTGATATTAGAATCAATATTTTTTTCTTCGATTGTTTTTAGGCTGTTAATTTTTCTTATAAAAGAACTATAGTCAGATCCAGACCAGTTTTTTTCTTCTTCAACTTTTTTAATAAGATTTAGTAGAAAAGAAATTTGTTCATCTTTAACACTCTTCAGTGCCTTGATAATATTATAATAATCTTTTAAATTCCATTTTTTTTGGGAAAAATTTTCTGATATTGTATTTAGTAAAAAACAGCGTCTTTCTTTCTTTATAGTTGAAAGTTCTGCTATTATTTGAATAAAAGATATGTCTATAAGATTCTTAACTCCTTGTTTTTCAATAAATTGTTTTGCTAAATTAAATAAATCAACATATTCTTCTTTTGATATTTCTTTAAGAGCGTTAAACATGTTTTTGCTTGCATCAAGCACATAAGAATAACCTTCTGTTTTAGTCTTATTAAGAGATTCTTCAATTTGAGTCAAAATATCAAAAGATTCTCCATTGCAATTTGAAAGATTTAATAATATGACGCACAACGCGCCTATTCGAAAATTTAAATCAATAGAACAATCTGTTGCAATAGAACCATAAGTATCAATGAGTGCATTTTCATATCCGTTTGGTAGATTTTTGTAAGTATTATTTATTGAAGAAATAATGTTCGCTGCCTTCAATCGGGTTGGACTGAATTCAGAATTTTTTGATAAAAAAACAGAAAAATCTAGAATTTTTTTATGAAATTCATTATATATTTTATATTGAATTAAATAATTTAAAACACTCAATTGAATTTTACAGTCTAGTTCTGAATCAGTTGCAATAAAAATAAAGGCTTCAATAGCTACTTCGTTATGAGATTGCGATAATAAGGGTTTATATTCGCTATTAAATAGAGTGTTTGCAGCCTTTAATCTTTCACTTATATTTGTACGATTTTTTGCTATAGAAAGAAGGGTTTCTTGCATTATTTCACAATAATCTGGATCGTTGAGCAAGGATGTTGATTCAATAAAAAAATCTTCTATCTCAAGAAGTTGATCCAAATTTAAATCAGATGAATCAAGTGCATTGATGATACGTTGTTTTTGTGTAAAATTTCTTTTAGGTGAGGAATTATCTGAATCATGATGATTTCGTTTTGTTAAATATGTTTTTTCGTTTTCTTCATTATTGCTACCAGCAAATAGATTAGATGAAAAAAGAAATGTAGTTAAGAGTAAGAAGGTGAATTTATTTTTATACATAATACATCCTATAAAATAAAAAAGTTAACAATCAAGAAAATTATTTTAATAACTTATTCGTACACATCATAATTTTAATATGTGTTATAATTTGATGCAAAATAACAAATATATTTAAAAATGTAAAGATAAATATAAATTTATATGTTTTATATTGAATCTAATTTTTTTTACTTAGAAATGTAAGTTATTATTTTGGTTATTTTTCTTTAATTAAATAAATTTATATTTATTATTTTAACGATTGAATTATTCTTTAAAATAAAAGATAAAAAAGAAGATGTGTTATTTTTTATCAATCTGCTAATGCCTCTTTAGGAAACTTTAGATTTTGCTATTACGGTAAGCCTCAGACTAAAGCGTATAAAGAAGCAATTGTAACTTTTAAATATGATGCAAATCAATGTGAGTGGTATGTTTAATCTTGTGTATTATTCGTATAAGAATTGCATTAACCCCTATCATGATAGAGGTTAATGCGTCGGCAAGTGATTGTTTTTCTAGAGGAAAGCTAATAATGGTGCCGCAAGTTCTACAATTTTAGGTGCAAAACTTCCTATAAGACCACCAACAGTACTCACAACGCCGATAGCACCTGATGCTGTGCTATCTAATTTGTCGTATTTACCCAATGTTGCGACTTCGCCTTCTTTACCTTGAGAAGGATGTTGTTTAAGTGCTGCAAAAACAGATTTTTTTAAATCATCTTCATTTACATTTGTAAGTTCATTTGATTTTAAAACTTTTACACCACTATCAGTTTTATGATCTTCAACTTTAACGACGAGCCCCTTGTCATCGACTGTAATACGATAAACATCCACTTTTGTAGATGTTACAAGAATTGTATGTTTTGTATCAACAGGTGCTGGTGCATCAGCTGCAAAGGATGTTACAAAAGCACCCAAAACGAGCGTTAAGCTCAAAAAAAGAATACGCATTTATTTTCTCCACTTTAATATTATGGTACGAATCCAAGAATTGTTGATGTGACGATATTGCCAACGGCTTCTCCAAGTGCCGTTTGTGTTTTGGGTGTACCTTTTAGAAAATCTGTAATACCGCTAAAAAGTCCGAGTGTTGTGGCTTCACTTTCTTTTGGCGGTACATAAGATGCAAGTGCTTTATTCCCCAGTTTTTTAAGATCGTCAGCAGGAATTGTGGAATCGACATTTGGCATTAAAATATTGTTGTGTGAAGTGTTAGATCCTGTAACAGCGCCACTTTTATCGAATTTAATGATTGTTGTTTTTACAGAAACTATAGCGCCTGCCATATTTGGGTCAGCGGGTACTTCTGATTGAGCTAAAGGCACAAAAAAAAGTGTCCCGCTTATAAAGGTTAAGATTGTTTTTTTCATTGTGTTCTCCAATTTTCTTTTTTAATTTTTTAGATCTATGGACAATTTATTGGTCTTAGATTTCTTTCGAAACGCATTGTATACTCGATAGGCATTGGAAAGGTGAATTCTACGCCTTGCGCATGTATATCAGGATACATTTCGCTCGTTGTTTCTCGCCTACCCTGAAGTCTATCGACTATACAAATGCAACACATAGATCTGAGTGTCGATGCAATGCAGCAATCAGCCAACATATTAAAGTTTCGAAAGAAGTTTACTCACTTAATATCTATACTGCACCTAAAATACCACTAATGAGGCCACTGCCAATATTCATGATTGTGCTAAGTCCAGCGCCAATAAGGTCACCTATTCCGCCACCACTGCTTGTTGACGCAGGTGCAGCTGAAGGATCTGCTGGTGCTGCTGGAGCTTTGTCTTTTTTCTTGCTGCTACCGCCAAGCGACACTGCACCGTCAATATTGTCATGTGCTTTATTTGCTTCAGGATGTTTAGCAATTGCAGCTTTTGCATGCTCTACAAGCTCAGGATTATTGGCAATTACATTTGTTGTTGCAGGGAAGGGGACAAAGAGAGATACCGTTCCACTATGGTCAATTACAGAAAGGTTCACTTGATTTGTAACAACCAATGATTTTGCATTCGCTTTAAGTTCTTCAGTAAGTGCTGCTATGTCGCCTTTAACGTCTTGACCGGAAGCTGCTTTTTGTTTTATAGAAGCAATTTTGGTATTGACTGTATTTTGATCAAGTGCAAACGAATGTGTTGAAAAAAGTGCAAGGATAGCACCAATTAATATAGTTCTCATTTTTACTTTCCCCATATGGCATTTAAAAGTTTTTATTTGTTAAATGATTTTGGCATAAAGTAAAAATAAAGGCAAATGGTCAGCATGACCGTATTAATCTCTTGGTGTTTTGCGAGTTTTCCTATTAAAAACAATCATAATTCGAAATGAAAATAGATTGGCTGTTTACCTGCTGCCGATATGATTTTTTCCACGGGACTTGGCAAGAACGACTTGGCGATGACGTTCCTCAGCGCTGCGTCTAAATTTTTCAGTTAATTTGTCATGGCATTTGGGGCAATGAATGCCTTCCTTATAAAGTTCGGATTGTTTATCCTCAGGCGAAATAGGCCAACGACATCCATAGCACATTTCAGAAACGCCTTCTTCTAGGCCATGTGCAATAGAGGTGCGATTGTCAAATACAAAGCATTCGCCTTCCCATAAAGAATTTTCAGGTTGCATTTCCTCAAGATATTTAAGAATGCCGCCTTTAAGGTGATAAACTTCTTCATATCCTTTAAGAAGCATATAAGATGATGCTTTTTCACAACGTATGCCGCCTGTACAAAACATAGCAATTTTTTTATTTTTGATTGGGTCTAGGTTTTGGGTTACATAATCTGGAAATTCACGAAAAGTTGCTGTGTTGGGGTTAAGCGCCCCTTTAAATGTACCAATTTCATATTCATAATCATTGCGTGTGTCCAGCAGAACAACTTCGGGATCTTGTAGTAATTCATTCCATTGTTGAGGATTTAAATAAGTGCCAACTTTCGTATTGGGGTCTACTTCTGGAACACCTAAAGTAACAATTTCTTTTTTTAAACGTACTTTTAAGCGATAAAAGGGCATTTTAGAGGCATATGATTCTTTATATTCTAGGTTGTGAAAACGTGTATCTGATTGAAAAAAAACATTTAAAGAATCAATTGCTTCACGTGTGCCGGCAATTGTTCCGTTGATGCCTTCTTCGGCTAGTAATAACGTTCCTTTTATCCCTTGATTGCGACAGAGGTCAAGCAATCTCGGTTGAATTTCCTTATAATCAGGCAAAGAAACAAATTTATATAAAGCAGCAACAGTAAAATTTGACATGTGACATTCCTTTTATGATGGTCTTTTATATCTTTTTTTGATTAAAAAGTAAACAAAACGTTGAATGTTTAAAATCAATACGTAGTTAAGCTGTTTTAAGAGAAATTGCTTCATTTTCCTGGTCTAAAGAATTGAGCATCAAAAGCGCTTCAACACAACGCGGAAAACCAGAATATCCAATCAAAAAGATAATGAGTTCGATGATTTCATCTTTTTTAAAACCAACATTGAGCATGCCTTTTAAATGTGTTTTTAAAGGAAGTCCTGTTGAGCCTTGCCCAATTAAATTTGAAACAGCTGCAATTTCACGGTACTTATCATTTAATCCTGCACGATTATATAAATTTCCATAAGCAAAATTAAGGACATAATCTGCGAAATCAGGTGATGCAGCTTTGAGTTTTTCAATAATAAGATCGCTTTGAGATCCAACGATTTCTTTAAAACGTTTCTTTCCTATTTCAATCGACATCTTTTTATTTTTTGTTAGTTAAGGTTTGCTTCATTATTTTCTACGTACTGCAACTTATTGCAGCACGTAGAGAGTAAAATCGTCAATTATTCCTTAGATCTACTTGCACGTTTACGTGCATTAGGATCAAGGAGCGCTTTACGAATACGAATTGATTTGGGGGTTACTTCAACCAATTCATCGTCTTCAATATAGGCAATCGCTTGTTCCAGTGTAAAGATTTTAGGCGGCGTTAAACGCACAGCTTCATCTTTAGACGTTGTACGAATGTTATTTAATTGCTTACCTTTAAGCGGATTGACTTCAAGATCATTTTCACGTGAATGCTCGCCAATAATCATGCCTTCATACAAATCGGTACCTGGATTAATGAAAAGAAATCCTCGTTCCTCAAGATTCCAAAGTGCATAAGCAACTGACGTTCCAGTCGAATTGGAAATAAGCACACCATTTCTACGGCCTTCAATAGGACCTTTATAAGGGCCATAACCATGGAAGAGACGTGTCATAATACCAGTGCCACGCGTATCCGTCATGAATTCGCCTTGATACCCGATCAACCCACGTGCCGGTGCTAAAAACGATACGCGGGTTTTGCCGCCACCGGAAGGACGCATATCCGTCATTTCGCCTTTGCGCGTACCCATTTTTTCAACAACGACGCCTGTATATTCATCGTCAACGTCGACTTGAATTTCTTCCATAGGCTCTAAACGATGGCCTTTTTCATCCGTTTTGAATAAAACGCGTGGGCGTGAAATGGATAATTCAAATCCTTCACGACGCATGGTTTCAATTAAAACGCCAAGTTGAAGCTCGCCACGTCCAGCTACTTCAAAAGAATCCTTGGATTCGGATTCTTTGACCCAAATCGAAATATTACCTTCAGATTCACGGAACAAACGATCACGAATCATACGCGATGTTACTTTTGTGCCTTCGCGACCCGCATAAGGAGAATCATTAACGGTAAAAGTCATCGCAAGCGTTGGCGGATCTATCGGCTGTGCATGTAATGGTTCTGTTACAATCGCATCGGCAATTGTATCGCCGACGGTTGTAGATGTAAGGCCGGCAACGGCAATAATATCACCGACAACAGCTTCATCAACAGGCAAACGCTCTAATCCACGGAAAGCTAAAATTTTAGTTAAACGTGCTTGCTCAATTTGAGGATTGTCTTTATTAAGACCCTTAATCGGCATATTCATGCGCGCAACACCAGATTGAACGCGACCTGTTAAGATACGGCCCAAATATGGATCAGCTTCTAAAATTGTCACAAGCATCGTGAAAGGAGCATCCATATCACCTTTAACAATAGGTATATGGCTTACAATCGTTTCATACAAAACTTTAAGATCGACCTTAGCATCATTTAAATCTCTAACGGCCCAGCCTTGACGTGCTGATGCATATAGCAATGGAAAATCAAGCTGTTCTTCAGTGGCTTCAAGCGCTACGAAAAGATCAAAAATTTCAGAATATACTTCATCAGGACGTGCGTCAGGACGATCGGCTTTATTGATCACAACAAGAGGCTTAAGGCCTAATTTTAATGCTTTAGCCAACACAAATTTTGTTTGGGGCATTGGGCCTTCTGCAGCGTCAACGAGAACTAAAACACCATCAACCATCGATAATACACGTTCAACTTCACCGCCGAAATCGGCGTGACCGGGTGTATCAACAATATTTAAACGATGATCTTCCCATAAGACCGAGGTACATTTGGCCAAAATGGTGATGCCGCGCTCTTTTTCAAGGGCGTTCGAATCCATTGCGCGTTCCGCAACTTGTTGATTTACACGAAATGTTCCGCTTTGCCTTAAGAGGGCATCCACAAGAGTTGTCTTACCATGATCGACGTGTGCGATAATGGCTAAATTACGAATATCTGACATAGATTGCCTTACTGTATTTTATAAATGTCTACAAACAGTGAATTGTACTACGATTCATGTGATTTGTGAAGAAATAAAAAATATAAAATATAAAATATGAAAACTTAAATAAAAACAAAAATAATATTGTACATTTTAGTAAATACATTGTATTCTAGAATTAGGCGGGATTTCTTGCTTTCAATCTTTTCTTTCATTAGAAGAGAGCAATACCAGCAAACGGGGAAACCCAAGGTTATTGTTTCTGTCTATGGGAAGTCCCGCCTATTTTTAAGCGTCAATCTTTTCAGCTTTATCATCGCTTTCATTTATCCTCCTCTAAATTAACAATCGTCTCCTCCACTAATTTTTTTTTGTAGAAAATATAATAAAAATCAACCTAATGCCTTACGTTTTGAGCCATATTGTACATTTTTTGCTCTATTAATGACATCTTCAGGATTTTTATCTTCTGTGTTTAAAATTCCAGTGCCAATAATCACATCAAAAGATTTAGGAGCAATATGTGAAGAAAATGTTTTTTTAATTCTATCTTCGATACGCAAGGCTACATCTTGTGTAATATTAATATTTGTTTGGGGTAAAATAACTAAGAATGATGAAGAATCATAGCGTACCACAAGATCAAAACTACGTACTGTATTGACCAATAGATCAGCAATTTTCTGCAAAACACTATTGTTTGAATCTGTGTCGTTGATTAAATCAATCAAAAGTATAGAAAAAAATTTTTGTGATTTTTGCATACGATTTAATAATTCATTCATATGCGCAAGGGCATATTCTTTATTGTAAAGACCAGTTTCTTGATCTGTAAAGGCGATGCTCATTGTATTTCTATGATCGCCTAATAGTTTTTGATGATAACGCCAACGTATAATCTGGCCACGGATACGTAAAAAAACTTCATATCCATCTAAAGGTCTTAACAAATAATCATTAATACCGATCTCAAAAAGCTTATTTAAAATGTCATGTTGATCTTCATTGGCTAAAACAAGGATAGGAATACCGCGTATTTTATTTTCAGCACGGATTTGGGCACATAAATCCACTGGGTTTATGTTTTTTATATTAAGATCTAAAATTAAAACATCCCCATGATGCTCTACAAAATGAGACGTTACATCTTCTTTTGAGTGCATTTTATGCCAAATAACATTATCAGGGAGCATTGCTTGTTTTAAATTTGAGATTTCTGCATTGTTTTCTGAAAACAAATAAAGATGTCCCTGGGTTGCATTAAAGTCATCTATGCTTAATTGACCAATGTCACTCATTTTATCTGAAATTTTTGCACGTAAATACCATTGGTCCATTGTCATCTTTAAGCGTATAAGGGAGCGCGTGCGCGATAAAAGAGCCTGGTCATTTATAGGCTTTGATAAAAAATCATCTGCCCCCACACGTAGGCCTTTTATACGGTCTTGTTTATCGGTTAATGCGGTTAACATTAGAACAGGGATATAAGTTGTATTTGGATTAGCTTTTAATTTTTCACACGTTTCATAGCCATCAATGCCGGGCATCATAACGTCTAAAATAATAAGATCTGGTTGTAATTTATCAGCAAGCTTTAAGGCGTCAAATCCATTGGATGCTTTAAAAACTTCATAATGCTCCATTTGTAGCTTTAATTCTAAAATAGCAAGATTAGTTAAAATATCATCAACAATTAAGATGCGAGCTGACATTGTGAAGGACCCATTAATGTTTTTGTTAGTGTCTCCATAAAGTCTAGCACTGAAATCGGCTTTTGAATATATTCTTTTACTAATGGGTTATTTAGGAATGATTCTGAAAAAGATGAAACAATTATAACTTTAAGTTCAGTTAATTTTTTGTTTTCTGTTATTTTTTTAAGAAGTTCGCCACCTGACATTAAAGGCAATTGTAAATCAAGCAAAAGGAGATCAAATTTGTTGTTCTCTAAATATATTAACCCTTCTTCTGCGGTTGAGCATGTTTGGCTTTGGTGACCTGTTAATATGACAAGATCGTGAAACAATTTTTGACACAATGGATTATCGTCAATAATGAGTATTTTTTTTGGCAACATTTTTAAACCTCTGTTCCTAATATAAATCAAGCAATCTCAAGAAAGAAGATGACGTGAAAAAAAAATTAATATATGTTTCAGTTAGTCCAAACGGTTTTAAAATGTGGGTAGAAAGATGAGTGCTGAGACACGTGGAGTGTATCCTTTATACATGAGCATGTCGAATGCCGAAATCTGACGCGCTCCACAGTTTAAAACAGGAGGACTGTATTGCGCCCGTAGCTCAGCTGGATAGAGCGTTGCCCTCCGGAGGCAAAGGCCAGGGGTTCGAATCCTCTCGGGCGCGCCATTAAAAAAAACTCCCAGACCATAAAGATCTGAGAGTTTATTTGTTGTGTTTCTATGCTGACTAATTTCCGAGCTAAAAATTATAATTTTTTTTCTTTAAAGGCTTTTTGGGCTTCTGCATAATTGACTTTGAGTGCTGCAATATATGTTTGAACTTGACCTACAAGCGTTGTTGTATTTGCAATCGCTTCTCTTATTTTAGATACAGTATTTGCATCTAATTCAGGATTTTCAAGTAAAAATGTATTTGCATCACTTATAGTTTCTTGAAGTAGGCGTATGTCAGCTTCATTTGTCTTGATTTCTGTGTCAATTTTAATGAGATCTGCGGTTGTTTTTATGCTGTCATAGACAAGTTTAAGCGCTGCAGGACCTGCCGATTTTGCAGCACCCATTACGCAGGCGCCACCTAAATCCAATGCTGTTCCAACGCCCATGGAAGGAATGCCCATTGCCAATGCAGCAGGTAAAGAAACAATGGTGCCTTTAGCGCAACCTCCAAGACCTTTTAATCCTGTTTTTGCTACTTTTTTCATAATGTCACTCCAAGGCGCATTTTCTCTTACAGCTGTAGCAACTTCTTTGGCTTTTGCACTTAATTCGTGTCCTTTTTCTTTAACTTTATCTTTAACGTCAGATGCTTTATCTTTTACAGCATCTTTTACTTGCCCTCCGACAGATTTAAGACTATCGCGGAGGGATAAGTTTGTCCCAGGAAAAAGTGTTTCTGTTTTATCTTCAGTTGCTTTTTTCAATTCTTGATCTGCATATGATATATTATATGAAAAAGTTAAAGCTGATCCCAATAAGATACTTGAAAGTAAGTTTTTTTTAGTTATTTTGGTCATTTTCTATCTCCCTAACAAACCTATTTGTATTCATTATGGAGGAGAACCCGTTAATAAATGATTAAAAAAAAAGCCAGAAAATTAATTTCTGGCTCCCTGTAAAATTTTAGATACGATATATAAAAAAAGACATTCTACCGGACAAAAATTTAATTTTGAATAGAAACCTACCAAACACTAGCTGTTTCCCTGAACAGGCGAGAAGCAAAGCTTCGAGCACAGATTCAGGGTCCAATTAACAATCATGATCGCAGATCATTACGTTATTTTAATGGTTTTGCCATGCTCTTACGAGCATGAGTTTCGTTTTGGATCCTGAATCTGCGTATGAAGCTTAGCTTCAACGCGTTCAGGAAAACAAAGGTGTGTGGACAAATTTCTAACATGACAATAAAAATTGTCCCGTAGATTGGAAAAACGAAAACTTACTTTAGTTTTTCAACTTGTGAGTAATCAAGCTCGACAGGTGTTGATCGTCCAAAAATAGAGACCGCTACTTTAAGACGTGTGCGCTCTTCGTCAACGTCTTCAACGATACCATTAAAGGATGCAAAGGGACCTTCGGCGACTTTAACTTGTTCGCCCACTTCGAAGATAATTTTGCTACGGGCTTTAGCTGTGCGTTCTTTAGCATTGCTTAAAATGTTCTGAGCTTCAGCATCAGAAATTGGACTTGGTTTGCCCTTACTACCTAAAAATCCACCCACCTTAGGGATTTCTTTAATAAGATGCCAGACAGCGTCATCCATATCCATACGAATCATGACATAACCTGGGAAAAATCGACGTTCTGTTTGAACTTTGACGCCTTTACGAAGCTCTACAACTTCTTCAGAAGGAACAAGAACCTCTGCGATTTTTTCTTGCAAAGAATCTTTTTCGATTTTTTCTAAAATTACCTGTTGTACACGTTTTTCAAAACCTGAATGAACTTGCAAAACATACCAACGTTGCGCCATTTAACTACCTAGTCCTACAATATGTTTAGAATAAATTTAACTGCAAAAGAGAGTCCTTGATCAACAAGTACAAAGAATATTGCAGCAAGTGTTGCCAAAATTAAAACCATCAGCGTCGTTACTAAAGTTTCTTTGCGTGTCGGCCAGGTAACTTTTATTGCTTCTTGCTTAACCTGTTTAAAAAACTTAACGGGACTAATTTTAGCCATAGCATTTACCTTATCTATTTGGTTTGCCTTTTTCAAAAGCGTGCTTAACGTCATTTTATTTTAAGGTACGTCTAGGGATTCTTAACCTTTAACAAACCTAATATGAATCTCATTTTTAGCATCAAAAAGCTTAAAATGCTAGCGAAAATTCATATATTATTTAGATAAAATATTATATGAAGATAATTTTATAAGCGATTCACTTTGATATGAGTCTTAATCTAAGAACAACATTATTTAGTTTTATCGTCTTGAATCAACCTTTTTTGCAATTCAACGAGCATTTTTGTTGCATCTTTTTTGCTCATTTCTGTCATATTTTTTTCGTTGATAATAACTTTTAATAATCTTTCAGCTTCTTTAAAAGCCTCAACTTTATTTGTACGACTAAGCTCCGCTTGGCCATGCACATTCATTTCGACTAACATAAATATCGCTTGAGACTTAACTTTAGGTTTAATATCTTGCGCTGCAAGGGATTTATAGATTTTTTCTGCTTCTTTAAGTCCTGCAATTTTATCTTTTTGTGCAAGCGCTGTTAGACCCAGAAAATGCCTATTTGCCAATAGATACATTGCCCAGAATTTGATATCTATATTTGTATTGGAAATCTGAGAATTAAGGATTTGATCAACCTCTGCATCACTTGTTGATGTGGATTCAACTTGAGTCTTTAATGTTTCTAACGAAGATTCATTTGGTTTTGGCTGAGGGGCAATTAATTCAGGGGTTGCATAAGTATGAATAGGAAGTCCGCAAAGTAATAAAAAAGAAAATAATGAAAGCACGCGCATTTATTTTGTCCTTAGTTAAAAATGACGAAACATGTGAATTGTACTATAAAATTTATTATTATGAAATTATTTTCTGAAATGAGGATAAGATCTTTAGTTATCCTGCCAGAATATCAGATCCTGGCAGGAGCGAGAGGCTTCGAACCCCCAACCCCCGGTTTTGGAGACCGGTGCTCTACCAATTGAGCTACGCTCCTAAGGGGAATGCCCAGCAAAACTAGACACACTTTAAAAGTTAGCTAACTTAACATTAACCAACTATAGTTGATAGACTTAAAATTCATACAAAGCGGAAGATAGTATCAATTCAAGTCTGTTGGCAGATATATCCTCTTTGTTTCAAAGTGTGGGTAGAAAGATGAGCGGTGAAGCACGCGGAGTGTATCTTTTTATACATGAGCATGCTGAATCCCGAAATCTGACGCCCTCCACAATTTGAAACAGAGTGGATATAATTAGGCAATTATTTTTGCAACAACACCGGCGCCGACTGTACGTCCACCTTCGCGAATCGCAAAACGTAAGCCTTCATCCATTGCGATTGGGCAAATCAATTCTACATCAAGTGTTACATTGTCACCAGGCATAACCATTTCCATACCAGATGGTAATGTGCAAACACCGGTCACATCCGTTGTACGGAAGTAGAATTGTGGACGATAATT
>JAUXUR010000071.1 GCA_030680745.1 Alphaproteobacteria bacterium | reverse complement strand
ATAGATATGCCCCTTAAAAAGAGGACATTGTCTAAAAATTCATATTAAGTATCAATAGGTTATTATACTTATGGGTAATGTTATGGTCGCGGGACGTAGGAGTGAGATGTTCAAAATTCGTACACCCTCCTGGGAAGTTACCATAAATCATATAAGCATAAATTTATTAAATCGCTTTTTTTTGATCTGTTTTATAATTAAAATCATCTAAAAACAAATCAGTTATCAACGGATGATTTGGATTAATAGCGTAACGCGTAAAATCATTTATCCCGTTTAATTTAAGCACTTCTTCGTCATTAAAAAATTGACCTGTTTGTGGATTTTGAGCATTTAAAATAAAGTAAGCAGCATCTGCTACGATTTCGGGTGTTCGTGCGCCCTCTATCGGTGCTGCGTCACCTAACAATTGAAGAGCTGCCGTTCCAATAATGGTTTGTGGCCATAACGCATTGACCGATATTTTATATTTTCTAAATTCTTCTGCCATTCCTAAAACGCACATGCTCATCCCGAATTTACTAATTGTATAAGCCGTATGATGTGCAAACCATTTTGGGTTTAAAGACAAAGGGGGTGAAAGCGTCAAAATATGTGGATTTTGTGCTTTTTTCAAAAATGGAAGACATGCTTGCGATAAAGCATAAGTACCGCGCAAATTAACATCCATCATCAAATCGAATTTTTTAAGAGGCGTATATTCAACAGGCGTAAGCGATATAGCACTTGCATTATTGATTAAAACATCAATACCACCGAAATGATTTCCAACTTTTTGAACAGCTTCTGCCACTTGCGCATCATCACGAACATCCATCAAAATTGGAAGAGCTTTTCCACCCAATTGTTCAATTTCATGCGCCGTTTCATAAATAGTACCTGGTAATTTCGGATGGGGATTTTCAGTTTTACCTGTAACAACAATATTAGCACCATCTTTGGCAGCTTTTAATGCAATCGCTTTGCCAATACCACGTGTTGCGCCTGTAATAAAAATTGTTCTATTCTTAAGCATTGTAATCCTCTTTTTATAAGCGTAGACTCTTTCGAAATTATCAAACGCTGGCTGTCTTCTAACCAAATCATTCGGGTATAACTATGAATCCAGATTTAATCCTATTGTGACGG
>JAUXUR010000070.1 GCA_030680745.1 Alphaproteobacteria bacterium | reverse complement strand
ACGAAAAATACTCAAAAATCATTCAAAAACACTATTTATTCATTTTTTTTGCTGTAAATATCCTAGCGGGGAAAGCTGCAACGCAGCTTGGGGGCGGCAATGAGCCCCTCCTTAAAAAACTTCACAACATAGTTGATCCAGAAAATAACTCTACTAAAGCTATAAATGTTGATTTTAGAACTAGATTGCCACACCCCCTGCGGGGGTTCGCAACGACGGGGTCCTTTATTTTTCCTTTTAATTCAATAGGTTGTGCGTTAATTCGGCCGTTTTTTTAATTTCCGAGGTTGCGTACATACTTATGGGTAATAATATGGCCGCGGGGCGTAGGAGGGGGCGCTGGTTTTCAACTTGTAGTGTTTTTGAGTCTTACAAAACTTATGTTTGTAAGGCTCATGAATCAAAATTCTTTACCATGAATAAATCGTCTTCATAGAAAAATGGAAATTGAGTCGGTAAATCTTGACGTTCAATAATTTTGAATCCATTTTTTAGATAAAGCTTTTTAGCAGCAAGCGCTAAATCTTCTTTAGTACTCAAGAAAAAGGAGCATAAAGGTATGCTTACTTTTTTCTCTAAAAGTGTATCTAGCAATCTTTGAGCAACGCCCAATTGACGAAAATCTTTTCGCACGAACATTCTTTTTAAAATAAAAACAGTATCTGTGATCTTATCATAGGCAATTGTGCCAACAATTTCTTCGTTAATAACAGCGACCAAAAATAAGCCACCTTTTAGCTGATAAAAATCTTCAATTTGATGAAGATCTGGAAAATCTTTTTGATGAACCTTAAAGCCGCATTCTTGGGTCCAAATATCAAAAATAAGACTTATAATGGCTTTTGAATCGATATTTTTTGCTTCTCTAATTAATATATTATTTTTCATGATTTCTTTCTATATTTTGTAACGCACATTCAACAGTGAAGTGCACGATCCGGATTTAGCTTCATAAGCCCGAAGAAGATTTCAACGGGTTTTTTATAGCCCAACGATTTTCGTGGTCTATTATTCAGTTTATTCTGAACCTCTAACATTTTTTCTTATGTGAGTGAAGTAAAATAAAAATTTTTTTTTGAAAATATTTGGGCAATCTTTATAGATGGGCTCACCTTTAATTTAACCAAGCAAAAGCAGGCCGGTGTTATTTACGGATCAATAGCGGGGAAATGTGTATAAAAAATTGATGGTGTTTTCGACCTCATTATTATAACAATATGCCAGTATAAAAATCAAAAAGGTGTTTTTCGTTGGATCATATTAAAAAACCATATTTTGTTTCTTGGAGTGGTGGCAAAGATTCTTGTTTAGCATTACATCGTGCAGCAGAATGTTTGGGTAAACCTCATTTTCTTTTAAATATGCTCACGGAAGATGTTGAAAGAAGTAGGTCACATGGACTTAAAAAGCAGATCCTTCAAGCCCAAGCGGATTCATTGGGCGTTCCCATTTTATTTTACGCTGCAAGTTGGAATGAGTATGAAAGGACTTTTATTGCAGCTTTAAAAACACTTAAAAACGAAGGCATTGAAGCTGGTGTTTTTGGTGATATGCAAATGAAAAATCAATTTAATGCACTTGCGAATCGGCAATGGGCTGAACATGTTTGCAGGCAAGCTGAAATCGTCGCCATTGAACCTTTATGGGATGAAACAGAAGAAGATTTGATGTCAAATTTTTTAGCGTCAGGCATAAAAACCAAAATTATAGCGATTAATGCGAATTGTTTGGACAAAAAATATCTGGGCCAAGTGCTGACAAAAGAATTAATGAATGAATTTATAGGGCAGGGCATTCATCCTTTTGGTGAAGCAGGCGAATATCATAGTGTTGTTTTTGATAGTCCGCTTTTTTCAAAACCACTTAATCTAGTTGATAAAGAATCAGTTTTAAAAGAGGGGTATTGGTTTTTAGACGTCGACCTTATTTAAGTATTTTGTTTTTTATATTCATATAATCCAATTGCAGCGGCATTAGATACATTTAAGCAACCAATAGGGGGGACAGTCGGTAATTTTGCTAAATAGTCGCAGGATTCTAAGGATAATCTTCTTAATCCTGGGCCTTCAGCGCCAAGTAATAAGCCGATTTTGCCTTTTAAATCATGTTCGTGTAAAAATTTTTCACCATTTTCATCAAGGCCTACGACCCAAAACCCAATCTTTTTAAGCATATCAAGGCCGCGTGCTAAATTAGTAACACGGATAAAAGGAAGGAATTCGACAGCACCTGATGCGGATTTTGCAATAGTCCCTGTTAAAGGTGGTGTTCCACGATCTGTCGTTATAATTGCATGCGCGCCAAAAGCAGAAGCTGTTCGCATGATGGCCCCAATATTATGGGGATCTGTTACTTGATCAAGAATAACAACGCAAAGATTTTCTGTGTTTTCGTGCTCAATTATAAACTCTTCAAGGCTGGGTTGCGCTAAAGCTTTTGATTGAATTGCAATACCTTGATGAACAGCTTGAGGTGGTATATTTTTAGCAATTTCAAGCCCAGATCGTAATTCGTAAGGAATATGATCGGGCAATAATTGTTCTGCCATAAAGGTGTCGTAAATTTCAGTGGTAAGCAGCACTTTTTGAATATGACGCTTTGTATTAGAGAGCGCATATTTGCAAGCATGAAGACCATAAATCCAATCTTGATTGGATTTGGGTGTATCTTTTTTAAAAGAGGGGGCAGGTTTTCTATTTTTCATGACTGAGAATCTACACTAAATTAGTCTTTTTGGCGAGATTCTTTTTTACTAAGATTGAACCTTATTGTTTAACTTTTTTATAATGATCATTTTTTAAATAAAAAAAATAATTAATATTTTTTATTAATTATTTTAAATAAATATGATATAATTAATTTATTGGATAATTAAAAATAGGAATTTGAAATGCGCATTATTAACTTTTATTTATTTTTTGTTTTGGTTTTAATTTCTTTTGATTCTTTTTCACAAAAATATGAGCTTAAATCCTTTAATGAATTCGATACACATTGTGTCAATTTTAATCCCACAGAAACAATTGCAGTTTTTGATATTGATAATACTCTTGTTCGACAAAAACATATTCTTCTTGATGAAAATGACGATTTAGTCCTTGAATATTCAGAGTTTTGTGAAAAACTTATTCAGAAAAAGGGTATGAAATTTATAAAATTTTGGGATTTTCTAAGGGATAAAGTACATCAATTGTTTCCCAGGCAATATATTTGGGTTGAGGCGCAAATACCAAATTTTATTAAAAAATTACAAAATGAAGGTGTGTCCGTTATTACATGTACCGCTTCAACATTAGCTGAAGGTGATGAAAGATTAATATTGCTTAATGAAGCAGAAATTGATTTAACGAAACATTTTATTGATATTCATCATTATCCATTCTTTTATTCTGGCGATTTTTTTCACCCTGGTCATACGTCGTCAAAAAATAAAGCAGAAAAAATAGATGAAGTTGTTAGAATATTAAATGAAAAAAGAAGTGAATCTGGACAAAATTTAATTAACACTGTTTTATTTTTTGACAATCGTGAAGATCACGCTGATCATGTTTCGAAAACTATAAAATCAATCCCTAATGTGCATTCGTTTTATTATACTTATATTAAACATTCTTTAAATGTCGATGAAATTTATGAAGAAATTAAATATATTGATTAATATTATAATAGGGCAGAGAGGCTCTCTGTTTATATCTTTATTTTCTTTTTAAAGTAGCTAAAAAGAAGGAGAGATAAATGGATTTTCAAGAAGCTGCAAAAGCGCATCGTGATTGGAATACAAAATTACGCTTGTATTTAAATGGATCTGGTATGTTAAATCCTGAAGATATTCAAAAAGATAATCTTTGCGCTTTAGGTCAATGGATTTATGGTGAAGGCAAAAAAAATATTATTTATGCTGAATATGAAGAATTACGTAAAATACATATTAAATTTCATGAAAATGCTGCTGAAATCGTACGATTGATTGATAGTAATAAAAAAGAAGAAGCAAATCTAAAATTAGGTGCTGATAGTAAATTTAGAGAATTATCTTTAAAAATTCTTACGTTGCTTTCGTTTATGGAAAAAAAGGCAGCTGCATAATTTTTAGTTGATTATTGCTTCGTCAGGGAGGCTTATGAAAGACGTTAATTCAATATAGTCTTTATTCATTAATGCTGATATAAAAGGCGTTAAAAAGGCTTGTCTATAATTAACAATGATGAGTCCGTCTTTGTGTGTTAATAAAAGATCTTCCTGTTTAAACCCTTGTAACTTAAGTTTATCTTGAATGGTGGAAATAGGATCTTCATTGGTAATTTTATCATGAAGTCTAAAAAGAGCGTTATCCAGGTGCGATTGTTTGTAAAAAATTATTGCGAGATCTATAAAAACGACTAAAAAAGAAAATAAAATAGGTAAAATGACAATAAATTCAAGAATGCTACTTCCTTTTTGGGTTGGATTAATCCTCATTGGTTGTCAGCCTCATCACGCAACAAAATCTATCTCTCATCTTGCAGCAAGTGAGAAACAATCGAAAGAAAAATTACTGGATTATTATATTCGTCAAAAAATGCCTAATGAGGTAATTCAATTAACGGAAAATTGCCAAGATTTGCAATTATTAAACTATCGTGGCATAGCCTTTGATTTAACAGGGGCGCATTCAAAAGCGCAAGAAGTTTACAAAATAATTCTTGTGGTGGATGCGAAAAAAACGTCGATATTAAACAATCTTGCGTTATCATATTTTTTAGAGGGTAAAAATGAAGAAGCTAAAGAGGTTTTAGGATCATGTCCCCATTGCGCCAATCAAAAAATGTTAACCAATTTAAAGTAAAGCCGATTGAAGAATCAGACTTTTTAAATCAACGTCTTGATTTTTTGCTTCATGCAGCATCACGCCATGTAACCCGGATTTTTAAATCTCACCTTGAAGAGCATGATTTAACATATACCCAATATCTTGTTTTTTTAGCATTGAATACTGAATCACCTTCATCTGTTGAAGAAATTGGTGAAAAGCTTTATCTTGATTCGGGTACATTGACACCGCTCTTAAAAAGACTAGAAGCAAAAAATTTTATACGACGCATAAGAGCGCTTGAAGACGAGCGTAAACTTGATATTTCATTAACAGATTCAGGAAAAAAATTACGTCTTATTCTTTTTAATTTAAGTAATGAAATTTATGAACAATTGTCATTGGGGCCATCATTACAAACCATTAATATGCTCCTTTCAAAACTTATTTCTATTTTTCAACATAATGCGGCAAAAGATGTTTAGAAAGCTACTTTTTATTTTAAGAAAAAATTACACTTTCGCGAATTGTCGTTGTATAAAAACAATTAGTTGTATTCTTTTTTGAAAATTTGTAAAAATGTTTTCCTAAATTTAAAAATACTTGTAGAATAAGACTTGGCATAAAAACATTAACGTTTGGTAAAATAACACACCATATGAAGAATCAAATGGCATGTTATTTGCATATACTATCATTAAATAAAAATGTAATAGCCACCTAAGATCTTCGAGGTAAATTACACAAATTTTGTGTGAGAGTCCAGAAGTCCTTGAAACGAAATGAAGTGTATATGAAATGCATTAAGTTTGGGATACAAGGCATTGAAGACAAATTTGTCTATATGAAGGTGGATAGATACAAAAACAGGCCATTTCTGACAGAATGACGGGGAGGACCATCGCCTTGACGTATGAAGCAATTAAAAAAATAAAAACATCTTTTTTGAGGTCCTCTTATATATTGGGCTCTTTGTTCATGCTTAATGGATGTAGTGTCCCAGGATTCAATGTCACAACTCAAACACATACTTCTACTTACACGTCTTATTATGGACAAAGTATAGAATGTTTGGGCTTAATGCTGCCGCCTGAAAAGGTTTATAAATATACTGGCCTTATCGCAAGCTTCCTCGACAAAACAGGTAAAGGGTCCATTACAACGGCGAAACCCATTACACAAGGTGCAGCTGATCTTGCCGCAGATTCGCTTGCCAAGTTTAAATATTTTAAAATTAAAACGGCAATTCCACATAATTTTAGAGATAATCCACAGATTTTTGAATTTAATAAACAAGGTACTGATTTTTTTGTTCATGGCTCAATTGTAATTCTTGATTCTACACATGATCAAAAATCAATTTCTATTGCTATAAATCCAGTTAATTTTAATCACAAAGTAACGCGCGTTGTTGCAATAGTTCATATGTCGGTTAATTCTTCTCTTGATAACACAGTTTTTATTAATGATGGTGGTGATTTAGCTTCCGGTAATTTTAAAGCAGAATGGAATATTTTCCAAAATGATGCAGGTCTTTTTAGGCTTATTGGTAAAAAGGCTATTAATCTTAGTGGATCAATTCAAATTCAACAAGCGGCAGATCTTGCCTTACATGAAGCCATTGAATTGGGTCTTGTGAATCTTGTTGGTCGTATGTTTGATTTGCCTTATAATAGATGCTTGCCAAGGCAAGATAATGATTTTTCAAACGTAAGTAGTGAAATTGCACGTTTAAGCTATGGGCGCACGCCTTATCGTCCTGCAACAGCCACGCAAAATCATCACGCACCACAACAACCGCAATCGTCGCAGCCTCATCCAAATAATGCGCATCATGGGCAGCATCATTCGGGTAACGTACATCACGGGCAACAACATTCGAATAACGCGCATCATGGACAGCAACATTCGAATAATGCACATCATCAGAAGCATTCAAAACATGCGCCATTGTCTGTTGAGAGTCAGCCTTTGGAGCCTTTAAAATAGATTTCTGAAACGCGCTGTTGAGGGCCGATCGATGTTGTTTCGGTCTCAGTGGCGTTTATATAATCGTTTAATTTCATACGAATATCTTTTCTAACTTTTTTCATGTATAAAAACTTTATATCGTCCGTTATTTCTTGTTTGCGGTTAAAGTTAATGCGTTATAAACCATGTGGTGTTACGTTGCTTTATACTGAAAGATTTAAAATTGCTCATTCTTAGATTTTGCTTTATAAATTAAATAATCTGTTTTAATGATTAGAAATAATAATGGTGATTTTTTATGAATAATATATGTTTAATAACCGGCGCCTCGTCTGGTATTGGTCGGTCTTTGGCTATTCAGATGGCGCAAAAAGGTTTTTACATTATTGCTATTGCGCGTAATATTGAAAAATTGAACGAACTTGCATTAGAGATCGGATTATCTCAAATTAAAATTTGTGTATGCGATGTGTCAGATGCTGAATCCATTCGAAAAGTATCTGAAAATTTAGTCCAAGAAAACTTAATTCCATCAATATTTTTTTTAAATGCTGGGGATGGTTTGGTTGAACCAATAGGCAATTTAAATTTAGAAACGCATCAAAAAACATTTGCAGTCAATTATTTTGGTGCAATCCAGTGGATTGACGAATTTATGCCTTTGGTTAAAGAAAAAGGCGCAAAATTTATAGCGACTTCGTCTATATTAACCTATTTTGCGACACCTGGGGGCGCTTCTTATTGTGCGAGTAAATCAGCCCTTAAAGCATGTTTTGATGCGCTAAGGCGCCAATATTTGGGTACGAAGCTTGAGTTTGTATGTGTTCATCCAGGACCAACGGATACAAATATGTTGAAGACGCATAAAAAGCTTCCTTTTGTATGGCTACCTGAGAAAGCGGCATCTTATATGATTAAAAAAGTTTTTGCCAGCAAAAAAGTAATTGCGTTTCCTTTTTTTTGGCGTTGTTTTTTTAGAATATTATCTATATTGCCTGATGCGTGGGTAATGAAGGTGTTGAAATAATATGTTAAAGCCACGTCACAAAAGAATGTTAGATCTACTTCAACGCCATTTGGATCCTGATTATTTAGAGCTTATTGATGATTCTCAAAAACATGTTGGCCATAGGGACAATTTAGATGAAACGCATTTTCGTCTCATTATTAAAAGTAAAATTTTAGAAAATTTATCACGTCTAGAGGCGCATCGACGAATACATGATTTGCTCCATCAGGAATTTAGTGATGGATTGCATGCCTTAAATATTAAAATCCTACGAAATTAATCAAGATAAAATTATTAACTTAATGATTTATAATATTTTATTGCAATTTTCTATGTCTTTCGTATAATACAATTGGTTGAATAATTATCAATCTATGGTTGTAAATTAAGTTCATTTTAAGGTATAATACGAAAAAAGGCTTAATAATGGATCTTGCACGTACGACGCTTATCAGTAAAAATATTACAGTATTAGGGAAAAGAACCAGTGTCCGCTTAGAACCTGCTATGTGGGAAGCCCTACAGGAAATTGCTGAAAAAGAAAATGCGTCTTTAAACGATATCTGTTCTCATGTGCATCACAATCGTTTGGAATCTTCTTTGACCTCGGCATTACGTGTTTACATCCTGACCTATTATAGATTTCCTAAAATGAGATCTTTAAGACCGTGTCGAGAAAATTCTTAAAAAATAATAAAGATTGCTTGCAATTTTTTTTATTTTCAGCATAATCACTTGAGGTTAAAGGACACATAGCTCAGCGGTAGAGCACTACGTTGACATCGTAGTGGTCACAGGTTCGATCCCTGTTGTGTCCACCATGTTATTTTTCTTGCCAATTCATATCATTTTCCCGTTTAATATAATAAGACTTACTCTAAATAGTAAAAAAATATCGTGGAAAACGCTCAAAATAAAACTCAAAATGATTCTAAAATTGCTCTTTCAGGAAGCGAAATCCTTCTTAATGGTCAATATATAATTTATTCAGATCAACCTTTGTCAGAGCATAATAGCTATACATGTTTGGGATTTAAAGCACGTTATATTGAGGAAGTCGAGGAGGATAACCTCTATGCACTTGTTTTTCATCCAAAAACGCCTCCAAGGCTTGATTTAATAGATGCGTTTAAAAATCTGCATGATTTAAACTTAGAGCTCTTACTTGACTGGGGTGTTGTGGAATGGTCACAACCATCAAGCAGGCGAATTGTAACCATTTTTAGAAAAATAGGTGTTGAGCCACTTTTTAAAAAAAAAAATTTAGAGACTGAGCCTTACATAGAAGAAGAATTAATAAATGATGTTATTCAACCTCTTTATCATCTTTTAGATAATCTTTTCGTACGAGGCGCAACACATCGTCATATTAACCCTTCAAATTTATTCCTTGGGGAAACAACAAGGCGCCAAGTTATTTTAGGTCAATGTGTATCTATTCCGCCTGGATTTGACCAACCTATTTTATTCGAAACAATAGACTCTAGCCTTGCGCATCCTTCTGCACGTGGGAATGGTGCAATGAGTAACGATCTTTATGCATTGGGGGTATTACTTGCCATACTTGTAATGGGTGGAAATCCTCTCTTCGATTTAAAAGATGAGGAGATTCTTGAAAGCAAAATTGTTAATGGGTCATTTTTAACAATTATTGGTACTTTTAAGTTACCTCTTGGATTAATCGAATTGCTTAGAGGTCTTTTAATTGATAATTGCCGCGATAGATGGAATTTAAATGATTTGAAATTATGGCTTGATGGCAGAAGGTTAACGCCAAAACCGTCAATTTCAGCAAAAAAGTCGTTAAGGGCTTTTGTGTTTGAAAAAAAGAGCTATTATCAATTGGATCACCTTATAAAAGATATTATGGTGATGGGATCACAAGGTCTTGATGTTCTTAAAAGTAATAAATTGCATGAATGGATAAAAAGAAGTTTAAATGGTGATGTTCTTGCTGTTGAAATAGAAAATCTTTATGTAAGTTTGTCTAGTATGGGCACTATTTCAAATCCAGAAAAGATATTATCAAGAATCGTATTTTTGACAACACCCAATTTTCCTATTGTTTATAAAAAATTAATTGTAATGATTGATGGTATAGCAAATGCATTAGTTTACGCTATTGATCACTCAGAAATAAAACAAATATTGTCTGAAATGATATCTTTGCGTTTGCCAGTTAATTGGCTAGCGGCTCAAAAAAGTCTGTCATCACATCAAACGAAATTAATTTCTGTTTTCGAAAAACTTCCCATAAGCATTAATTCCAGCAATTATGGTCAAGGGTATGAACGTTGTCTTTATGAAATGAATCCTCATTTGCCTTGTATGAGTCCATTATTATATGATTTAGCTGTGTTAACTATAGAAGATCTGCTTCCTTGTTTAGAAAGGATTGCACTAAAAGAATCTCAAAATTCTTCTCCTTTCGATAAGCATATTCTTGCTTTTATTGCACTTAGGAGTAAAGGTGGAGGTGAATCTATGGTTACTGAATTTCGTCTAAATCATGAACGTAATAAAGTAAGCTTAGCTATATTAAAGCTATATGTTAATATTTTAAAAAAAACAAAAGGAGGATTTTTCCCACATTTAGCAAAGTGGATTGCAAGTTTTTCACCACTTGGTCTTGTTTCATATAAAAACGTAAATAGACAAAACGAAATATTGTTGAAATTAAATGAAGCAATAAAAAAGGGAGATCTTATTGCAATGAACGATATTGCTGATGATAATAAATTGATTGAAAAAGATAAAATTGAATTTGAAAATGCTAAACAAACTTATGTAACGATTCAAAAATTTATCCAGATGATAGAAGATGAAAAACAAAATTTAGATAAAGTTGTACGGTTTTTAGGCGGAAAAATTGCATCTTTAATTTGTCTTGTATTGGCGTTAATTGGATCGTTTATATTGTTATTGGTTTTAATTTAAAATGAAAAATAAAAAAATTGAACAGGTTAAAAAAAATCCATCAAAAAAGTCTTTTGGACTATTTTCTTTTTTAATGCTTGTGTCGTTATCCATTGTTTTTAAAGCAACTTTTGTATTACTTATAATAGCCTTGTTACCTACATTAGTGATGTTTTTTGTTGAAAGAAAAACAACGCAATATCTCACATTTTGTATTGGAACGATGAATTTGATGGGAACAATTCCTTTTGTTTTTATGATTTGGAAAAAGAATCATGGTATTACAAATGTTTTAGAATTGTTTGCAATGCCTAAAACATGGCTTATTATTTATGGAGGGGCTGCTATCGGTCTTGCAATTTATTCTATTATGCCTTCAATTGTTAAATTCTTTAGGACATCTTTTTTAAGAAATCAACTCGCTTTCGCTGAAAAAGAGAAGCAAAAAATATTAGACGATTGGGGTATAAAAATTGATGAAAAAGAAGAGAAATAAAAGTTATTTCTTTACGCCACGGTTTTTGCACCGTGGCATGTTCATTTTTACGTTTTTCTATTGGGCGATCGTATTTTTAAAATTTACGTTCAAAAGCTGTAAATAGATGCGCGGGACGTGTTGGATCTGTATAATCTGGATTTATTTCAAATTTCAACTTTTTATCATCTAATAACGTTGAGTGTTCTCTGGTTTCTTTTTTGACCATCACTATTAAGCTATTATATCCAGGAAAACGATCAGCATTTGCTAAGTAATTTATCAATTGTCTCCAGAATTTCTTTTCAGGTAAATCAGCTTCACGATCGAGACAAGAAACCAGCATGCGAATGATACCATTATCTTCAAAACGGTAATAAGTACCACCTACTAGCTGCTCTGACAAATAAATCATAATTAATGAAACCATATTATTATGAAATTTTTCTTTCAGATCATTGGCTATTTCATTTACCCTACCTACAAACGTTTTGTATACATGCGTTTCTTTATACTCATCCTCGGTAAGATTTTTTTTGTTATTTTTTATATGTTCGGATACGTGAAATTTAAAAGCATGATCATTATAATCTTTAATATATTGATTATCCTCTCTATCTTTAAGTTCGCGCAAAGATGCATTTGGTTCTTCGTCTTTTTTAATAGAAAATTCGTGGACAATTTCAGGTTCAAAAGCTAGACACATAGTTGTGTTTAAGATCGTTAATAAAAACAATGCTATTCTCATCGAAAACTCCTTTTATTATATTTTTAGACAAATAAGAGTATCAATATGAATCACATTACACAAGAATGTTATAGTCGATAGACATTGGAAGGATACATCGTCACGCCTCACTCATGTATATAAGGATACACTTCGTTCGTTGTTCCTTGTCTGCTCCTCAAGTCTATCAACTATAGGCAACGTTTCCCTATGCAGTTTTTATTGACTCGACTTCATCAATGCTTTGGCCTTTTATAAAACGCTGTAAATGTTGGTTAGGGCTTGATTGTAATGATGATAAAGGTCCATACCAATCAATTTTTCCTTCGCGCAAAAAGGCGACATTATCGGCGATTTTATAGAGGCTGCCTAAATCATGCGTAATGGTAATAGCTGTAGCACCTAAACGTTTAACAGATTGAATAATAAGATTATTAATAACATCGGACATGATGGGATCAAGACCCGTAGTCGGTTCATCAAAAAAAATGATTTCAGGTTTTGTGGCAATGGCACGCGCGAGTGATACACGTTTTTGCATCCCACCTGATAATTCTGATGGATAAAGATCTGCTATTTCAGGTCCTAAGCCAACTTCTTTTAGGCATTCCAAGGCTTGAAGACGCGCGTCATCGCGCGATATTTTTTGACGTTGAAAAAGGCCAAAAGCAATATTTTCCCAGATACTTAGCGAGTCAAAAAGTGCGCCCCCTTGAAATAACATACCTGACTTACTAATGATACGATCACGGGATTTTGCCTCACCATAATTAATTTTTTCTTCGTCTAAATATATGTCGCCTTTATCATTTTCGATAATACCTAAAATGCATTTAATTAAGACGGATTTACCGCTGCCGGATCCGCCTAAAATAACCAATGATTTACCTTGTTGAATATCAAGATCAATATTATTTAAGACGCATTTGGGTCCAAATCTTTTTGAAAGCCCTCTAATTTTTATTTTAAGATTTGTACTCATTGTGCGAAAAAAAGCTCCGTAATGATGTAGTTAAATACAAGAATAAGGATGGAAGCTGACACAACTGCATTTGTTGTCGCTTTACCAACGCCTTGTGCGCCACCTTTGGTGTGGAATCCATGATAGCAGCCCATAAGTGTTATAATGAAGCCAAAAACTGCTGCTTTCACAAGTCCTGAAAAAACGTCATGAAATTCAACAAATTGAATCGTATCTTCAATATAATCCATGGGTAAATTGCCAAGTTTAAAGACGCCAACAATATAGCCACCTAAAACACCGATAATATCAGCAATAAGAACAAGTATAGGGAGAATTAAAACACCTGTTAAAACGCGTGGTACAACAAGATATCGATAAGGATTGGCTGATAATGTGACAAGCGCATCTATTTGTTCGGTCACGCGCATTGTACCGATTTCTGCTGCCATTGAAGCACCTACGCGTCCTGCAACCATAAGCCCCGCAAGAACAGGGCCGAGTTCACGTGTCATGGATATAACAACAACAGAGGCAACACCTGTGTCAGCACCAAATCGTGAAAACCCTGTATAAGTTTGAAGCGCTAAAACCATACCTGAAAAAATAGCTGTAAGACCAACAACAGGTAATGAATAATAGCCAACCTCAACTAATTGATGGGTGAAACTACGAAAATTAAAAGGGGCACGAAATAAATTTAAAATTGTTTCATAGACGAAAAGAAAAAGACGGCCGGAAGATTCAAAAAAACTTAGGGCAGACCGACCAACAGAGGTTAAAAACATAAAACTCACTTCATATAAAAACGGTACATTCTATCACGCAGTGAAGTAAGAACTTCATAATGAATTGTACCCATAAAATCCGCCACTTTGTCTAGTGACAGATGCTGACCTATTAGTTCGACAAGGTCGTCGATTTCTGGTTCCAGTGATCGAATAGGTGTTAAATCAACAGCCATTAAATCCATAGATACACGGCCTAAAATTTTTAAATATTGGCCTTTATAATAGACTTCACCGCGATTGCTCGCTGATCTTAACAAACCATCCGCATAACCATAAGCGATGATGCCGATCGTCATTGCGTGGGGCGCTACAAAAGTTGCATTATATCCAACTGAATCGCCTTTATTTATTTTTTTAATCTGTAAAATCTTGGCGTAAAGTTGAAGAATGGTGTTCATAGGATTGGGTAAATTTGGCGTTGGGTTGCCACCATATAAAGCAATGCCTGGACGAACCATATCAAAATGATATTTTGGATCTAAAAAAATACCGGCTGAATTAGCAAAAGATGCCGCTATTTCAGGTATTTTTTCTTTAACGTTTAGGAAGCGGTCTAATTGTATTTGGTTAAGTGGATTTTTGGGATCCTCGGCACAAGCCAAATGGGACATAATACCTTGTAAAGAAAAAGAATACATAATTTTTTTGGTGTCAAAAATTTTAAACTCTTCTTGGGTTAATCCCAAACGATTCATACCTGTATCGACATGTAGAAAAGCAGGATAATCTTTGCGTGATTTTGTTGTTTCATCAATCCACAAACGTACTTGATCTAAAGAATTGAGAACAGGAATCAAATTATGTTTTTTAAAACCAGCGCAATTACCTTCTTGAGGTCCATAAAGGACATAAATATTTGAATCTTTAAAATATTTTTTAAGGGTGACACCTTCTTCATAGGTTGCTACAAAAAAATGACGTGCGCCTTCTTCATAAAGCATCTCCGTCACTTCAATATCACCTAAACCATAGGCATCGGCTTTAACAGCTGCTGCAATAATTGAGTGTGGTGCCTTTTGAGCCAAAATCTGATAATTTTTTTTGATATTTTCAAGATCAATAATGGCAAAGGACGTAAAGGCCGATTCTTTTAAATCGAGCAACAATGAATTTAAAGTATTCGTGTCATGTGAATTAGGTTTTTCAGCCATTTGCATGTCGAAGCTTCTCTGGTAAATATTGATCCGCAATATAATTATCGAATTTCGTTGTTTGGCCGTCAAACCTTAATGTTACTTTACCAACAGGGCCGTGACGTTGTTTCGCAATAATAACTTCGGCCGTATCAACAGCTTTGCCCATGGCTTCCTGCCATTGCGCGTAACGTTGTTGAAACTTATTATTATCTTCATCAGGTCGTTGGACAGGTTCGGCGCGTTCCAAATAATATTGCTGACGATACACAAACATCACAACGTCAGCATCTTGCTCAATCGATCCAGATTCACGTAAATCTGATAATTGGGGACGTTTGTCATCGCGACTTTCAACAGCACGTGATAACTGAGATAAAGCGATAACGGGTACGCCTAATTCTTTGGCGATACCTTTTAGTCCACGTGTAATTTCTGAAATTTCATTCACGCGATTATCATTTTTACCTTTGGTCGATGATTGCATCAGCTGCAAATAATCGACAACAATCAATGAAAGATCTTTTTGACGCTTTAAACGTCTGGCGCGTGTTCGCAATGCACTTACAGAAAGACTGGGTGTGTCATCAATAAAAAAGGAAAGTGTTGATAAATCTTGCGCAGAGCGTGTTAATCGTTGGAATTCTTCTGCGTCCATTTTCCCACGTCGAATATTTTCCGAGGGGATTTTGGCATTTTCAGACAAAATACGCATGGCTAATTGGGCAGCGGACATTTCAAGTGAAAAGAAACCAATGACACCACCATCCACAATTTTTGAAACACCATTGGGCTCTGTTTCGGTTTTCAATGCGCGAGCAACATTAAAAGCAATATTGGTGGCAAGTGCGGTTTTACCCATAGAAGGGCGACCCGCTAAAATAATAAGATCTGAAGGATGCAACCCACCCAATAAATGATCTAAATCGGTAAAAGTTGTGGCAAGTCCTGTTAATTGACGATTGCGTTTAAACGCAAATTCTGCCATTTCAACAGCTTCAGTAAGGGAGTTCGAAAAAGGTTGAAATCCACGATCTGATTCGCCAGATGTGACTAAATCAAAAAGCTTTTGTTCAGTTGCTTCAATTTGTTGAACGGCCGTAACTTCAATATTAGGACGAGACGCTGAATAAGAAACATCGTCCCCAATAAGTATAAGCTGGCGTCTTAAGTGTAAATCATTAAGGGTTCTACCATAATCTTCAGCATGTGTAATACTAATAGCTGAATAAGCGAGTTTCGTTAAGTATTCAACACCACCAATATCAGCGAATATACCGCTATGCTCTAAAAAAGTTTTAAGCGTTGTGGGATTAGCCAATTGTCCACGTTCAATTAAACGCGCCATCGCCTCATATACTTTTTGGTGAGAGGGATGATAGAAATGATCAGCAAATAAATATTCTGAAACCTGTTCATAGGCTTTATTATTGACTAAAATAGCGCCCAACAAGGCTTGTTCTGCCTCTAAATTATGGGGCAAAATTTTAGATATATCGTTCTGAGTTTGTTTTTGCTGATATGACATGTGTGATACTCTAGCGACACTTATCCACAAGTGCAAGGGCAATTTTTACATCCAAATTGTTCTTGTGCGATGTGATGAAATTAAGTTCTTATATTCTTATATTTAGCTACAATTTGCACATTCTATAAAAAGCATTTTTTTAAGGTATTGATTTTTAATTTTATTATTTCAAGGTCAATATTTGATAATTTTTTATCGTATCAATGAATAACATTTTTAGAGATCGAAAAAATATTTTTTAATTAAAAAATAATAAAAAGCTTAAACATCTTGTTGATATTTAATAATAATAAAATACTTTAGATCTAATCTCTTGATATTAAACAATTTGTATGTTTTTAAAATTACAAATCTAGTTCATCTAATTGATTTTTATTAATTAATTTAAATTTTAATTTTAATATATTGTTTTTTTACTTTGATTGTCTTGTTGACACTAGGTCAGTGAAGCTGATATATAATTGATTTGCTTCATTTGTAAAATTAGTAATTTTAAGGTTTAATATGAAAAATATAATAAAGGTAACTTTTGGTTGTGCAATTTTTTTGTCTCAAGCTTTTGTAACAAATCCAACTGACGCTGGACGAATTAAAAAAACTTCACCAAGGAAACAAAATAGTTCATCTAATAAAGAAAATAAAATTTTCGGAACAGGCCTTAATCAGAGTCAACTCAAAATAAACCAATTTTTTAAGCCAAGTAAATCGATAGAACAAATTAGTAAGTCTAGCCAACTGACAGAACAAGAATTGCCGCTTGTAATTGATTTAATAGAGTCAAATGAAATTACTTTTTCTAATGATGTTAATATGAGTGTGTTATGCGACAGCACAACTTCTGAAGAAGGTAGTTCTTTAGGCCTTTCTTTGAGTGAGTCTGAAGGTACATCTGAAGGTACATCTTTAGATGTGAATTCGGATAATATTGACACAACAATGTCAGATTTAGATATTATTCCTGGTGAAATTAAAATTGATTTAACTGAAGAGGATTATATAAATACACTTAAAAGTGCAATCCAAAATTCAAAAAAATCATTAATTATTGCAAGCAATCAAATTAGTTTGCATAAAAAATTTAAAAGTGATCTTTATACACTTCTATGGCGCGCAAAGCATCTTAGAAACGTTGATATTTTTATTTTCTTTTCCACTATAAGTGAAGACTCAAAAGGATTTTTAGATTTTTTAAACACGCATGAAATAAGATATTGTGTTGGTAAAATACCTACAAACTTTATAATTGCAGATAATAATTTTGTTTCTTTGGGGTCAGCAGATTGGTTATCAGATACCAATTTTTTAACTAAATTTATAAGTTCCGTATCAATTGATGGTGATGCTAGTGAAAAACTCATCAATATATTAAAGAATAACTTATTAACAATTTTAAATATAAATTCTAATGCAGAGCAATTTAATCAATCGCATACTTTTAAAATTGATAATGAAAATAAAGTTTCTTATTTGGTCACACAAAATGACCATTACATTTTTTTAGAAAATCTTTTAAAAACTTCAAAAAACGTAAAGATTTTTTGTCCAACAATATTGGGTGATACTAATTATGAAAACTATAAAATTAATAAAAACTTAATAAGTGATGCGCTTAATGCAAACAAAGATCTAAAAATAACATTTAATTTTGATACGTTAAATCCATTCCTTGATGAGCTTGAAAAAGATATTGAGTCCTTAAATTTTTTCTATGGAAATCAACGATGTCAACTTTGGTGTGGAAATGGCTGTTTTATAAAAAATACAATAATTTCTGATGATACAACAATTATTGAAGGATCGTTTGGATGGACTTTGAAAGATGCTAAAGGCTTCAGTATTGCTCTTAATGGTCCAAAAGCTTCAGTAGAAATTGATAGATTTGTTAATATATATGAATTTTCGCCTGAGTAATATATTAAAAGTTATTTAAATCTAAAAGTTCTTTCTGTCTTGCATTGACTTGAGCCTCGTCAAAATCTTGAGTCAATGCATTAAAAAGTTGATACCAATTGATATCTGCATTTAAATGCATGAAAACTGATCCTAATCCCAACGCCGCGCGATCCATAAAAACAAATTCACGTGGTGGTGTAATACCACCTAAGCGTTTCAATTCTTTATGCACTTTCGATGCAATTTCAGATCCATAGATGCCTTTTTGTTTTGTTTCCTGAATAGGGCGCACTCGATCTTCTAATAAAGGTCCATATAAAAAACCTGCCCATTGATTGAGAATTTCAATAAGATCGTTACTTAAATTTTTAAATCCCCAAGATTCATATGCGTGGACAGCAAGGTCATTGTTTTGCGTTAAAAGCGCATGATATAAATCAATAACGCCTTTGGCAAAAGACGCTGGAAAAACTCGAATACATCCAAAATCAAGAAGATTCAGGCTTAGATCTTCTTGAATGGTGTAATTGCCCAAATGGGGATCACCATGAATTATCCCATATTGATAAAACGGAATATACCAAGCTTTAAAAAGTGTATGCGCAATTTTGTTTCGTATTTCTTGAGGTGCATCTGTAAAAGACATTATTTTGCGACCTTCAAGCCAAGACATAGCAAGAAGGCGCTTGGTTGAAAATTCTGGATAATAATCAGGTAAATGAATGTCTTTTTCGTCTTTTAACATAAAACGATAATAAGCCATATGTTTGGCTTCTTGAATATAATCAAGTTCTTCGCGTAACCGATCAGAAATTTCAAGAAACGCTTCATCGGTGACGATTGTTTTGTCATACATATGATACAAAGATAAAATCATCTTAAATTGTTTTAAATCAGCCTCGACAGCATCATCCATCTGTGGGTATTGAAGTTTCAAGGCTAGTTTTTGGCCATCATGTGTGATCGCCTGATGCACTTGTCCTAAAGACGCTGCAAAACCTGCTTCTTTTTCGAAATGCTGAAATTTTTGGACCCAATCAGGACCCAATTCATGTGCCATCCGACGTTTCACAAAAGGCCATCCCATAGAAGGGGCATTCGATTGCAATTGTCTAAATTCTTCAATATATTCAGGTGGTAAAGCTTCTGGAATGGTGGACACCATTTGGGCTATCTTCATCAAAGGGCCTTTAATTTCGCCCAAGGCAAGACGCAATTGCGCAGCATGTTTCGTGCGATCGATATTGACGCCCAAATATTGTTGACCAATTAAACGTGCTAAAAGTCCAATGCCCGTTTTCGATACTTGAGCATAGCGCATGATGCGTTGATTAAGGCTTGTCTCATCCATTAGTATTTCCTCTTTTACTTAATAGTACGTCATTCTTTGCTCATGTATGAAGTATACACATCGCGCATCATTCCTTCTCTTAACCAAAATAGAAAATACTTTGCTCAGACTTGTAAATTAATACCCTATCCAAACTATATATCACCTTTTTCCCATATGGCTATCGATCCACCTAATGCTCCGTTCCAATGCATCACGTCGATTGGCAGGTTGTTCAAAATTATGTCCCTCATCATTATATTTAACATATTCCGTATCAATTTCTTGTGCTTTAAGCGCATTGTAAAATTTATTGACGGTATCACTTGTATCAAGCCCCCCTTTTTCTGGATTGCCCATCAGAAATAAGGTAGGTGTTGTCGCACCTTTGGCGTGAAATAAAGCTGAATTCTTGAAATAATTTTGGGGTACTTCCCAAGGCGCCCCGCCAAACATTTTATATATGCGTTTTGACGGCGTTCGATTATAGATTTCAATCCATTCATCAGCCCATCCTTCTTTAGAAACAACAGCACGGAATCGATGGCTTGAGGCAACAAGCCAATTCGCACGGCGCCCACCTGCAGAATGACCAATCGCTGCAAGACGATTTTTATCAACAATGCCAGTTGCTATTAAAGAATCAATACCTGCTTCAATATCCTTTATATCACAATTAATCAAATCATGATTTTGAACTGCATCACGCGTAATGGCGAGTGACCCAAATGAGGCGGATGAACGAAATTCCGGAACAAAGACCGCATATCCTTTGGCTGCCCACATATGCCATTCAAGAGGGGTGTTTTCTAAAATTCCTCCAATAAAATAGATATGAGCTCCCTCACCGCCGCCATGAATGTCAACAATAAGGGGATAAGAGGTGTCTTTTTGATAATTCAACGGCATCACGAGGAGACCGCGCATGCGCGCAGGATAATTGGGTGCTTGCCAATCAATTTCCCGGACTTCGCTAAAAGCCATGTCATCTGAAACCCCAGAAATAGTCACAAGATCTTTCACATTGTTTCCATCATTTGAGGCAACACGTAGAATGCGTGTATCTTGTGCGTCCTGGCCAATCCAAGCTAAACGTAATCCATCCGGTGACAAAGCATAGCTTTCAATATTCAATGGCGCCTTTGTGATTTGGGTGGGTTTACCTGTAGTTACATCGATCGTATAAATCTGTCTATAGGCACCATAATCGCGTCTGACATAAATATGTTGAGAATCATTAGACCAACGCGGCGAAAAAAGCTTTAATTCACGAGTTAAGCGTTTTATAGAGGGGGATTTATCACCATTTTTAGAATCATTTGAAATGAGGCCAATACTTGGCATATGATTAAAATCAGGATTATCTGCATCATAAGTAAATGCAATTTTTTTGCCATTAGGCGCGCAGATTGGTCTTAAAAATTGTTGCAATCCATCAAACGTTGCCAATGTCCGCAAATGGCCATTTTTGATGTTTAAAGATTGAATCCATTCATGATCTTCCTCTTCCTTATATAAAGATCCCATACGTTCTTTCATAAAAAGAAGTTCGTCACCATTTGGAAAATAAGAAAGATAACGAATAGATTCCTCAAAAGAAACAATTTGGTTCATTTGCCCAGATTTTATATCAATAATATTGATTGATGTTTTAGGTTGGGGTTCTTTTGACCAAAATTCAATAAAAGGTTTATGGGCTAATGCAATTTGACTTGAATCAGGCGACCAACAAAATTCTGAAAAATAATCACCAAGACCATTTTCAATATGCGATAATTGTTTAATATTTTCGCCCTTGTTATCCATTAGCCATAATTGTTTTGTTGTTTTTTCTCCCTTGATAAAAGCTATAAATTGACCATTTGGAGAGGGAAGTGGTATTGCCCCTTCTCCCACTATATGATGTTCGTTTGTATTCACATCTCTAATCTCAATCGACCATATTTTTTTATGCATATTGGGCGGTGTTGCATAAACAATTTGTGCATTATTTAGCCATTTGATTTCAGGATAATTATCAGTAGTATTTGGTAAAGAAAGCAACCAATCAGGTGTTACAACATTTTTACCTGCTTTTGCAGGAAGAGGACTCGTTAAAGCTTGATCGGGAATATTGTGTATGACTTGTTGATCATTAACTTTTAATTCAACTGTGATACTTGGGGTTTTTGCTGTTTCTGAAGCTGAAGAAACTTTACAAAAAAGGGCCAAAACAACAATAAGTGATAAAAAACGGAACGTCCTGCCAACCATTAAAAATCTCCATAAATAAATACACATTATTTTTAGCACGAAGGTGACAATAAACATATTTAAAATTAAAGGGGATTTATTCGTAACAGAGAAGAAAACTGCTTTTAATCGTTTTAATACTGATTTGGTATATTGAACAATAAAATATTTTTGATAAAAAATTAAGACATATCGAAATGAGTAATCTAACGCTCCCAATTACAATGAGAGCGTCAGATTATTATTACTTACAAGTTAAAGAATGATCTCATTAATATCCTTTTCTTCTTCAATTTTCTTTTTGATCTCTACATCTTTTTCAATTTCACTAGCTTCATATGCCGCATCAACATCGAACTCATATTGATCTAACTCTTCATCTGGACATGTTAAGCGACCTACAAGATACATTACGTATTTTTTGACAACGTCCGTTAATTCGCGAACGCCAGGATTTTGTTTTTTTTCAAGAAGTTCGTCTTCTTTTAATTCATAATTATCTGAAATAAGATTTTTATCAATAATTTCTTCCAATATGAACTTATGTTTATCGTCTATTTTTTTATCTTTTAATTCACTTTCAATTAAAAAATGATCAGAAAATTTGGCGTTTTCAATTTCTTTTATGAAAGTATCGAATGCAATCTCTCTCTGTTTATCTTTCTCAATTTTATCGACGGTTATAATACTTGTTTTCAAGCGACTTCTAAGTGCTCCCTTATTTCCCTCAGCTTCAACAGGTAAGTTATTACACGCCATAATAATAATAGCGCTAGACATATCTATATCCAGCCCTTGAATTCTGCCAGATTGATAAGTTGCATCACTTTTACTGGTAACATGCATAAAAAAATCAAAAAAAGCTTCTTTATGTTTTTTTGAATCATTTAAAGAACGATCAAATTCATCTATAAAGAGAATATTATTCTTGTAATTGTTTGTTTCTTTTGTAAACAAATCAAGCATAACTTCTTTACCGTCTTTTTCAATATAAGGGGCAATCATTTTTTCGGCTCCAGTCAATGAAGGTCTAAAAAATTCTATCGAAAGATCTAATATTTTAGCGATTTCTTCTGCCAAGCGCGTTTTCCCCGTGCCTGGTGGACCATAAAAACAAAAAATATTTTTGGGCGGACGCGTAAATTTAGAAGAAGTAACACATTCTCGAACTAGCTTTTTGATTGCAATTCTGGTATCAGAGGGATATGCCTTAATAAGTTCTTCAAGTTTTGGGCGTACAACTTGCCAATCCCATTGCTTAATTTCTACTGGCAGCAAGGATATAGATTCCATCTTTTTAATGCATTCTTTTGGCGTGTCCATACCTTCATCACCATTAACTGCATAAAGTTTATATAGAGCAAGTTGTCCATTAAATTTATCTTTAATTTTTTCAGAAATTAGCTTCTTTTCAAATCTTTCATCTATTATCTTTTTATAAGTTAATATTTTTTTATAGTCATCTGTTTGCCAATCTATCGGAAGATATTTTTGCTTAAATGTTGACATTCCTCTTTTAATTTGATCCCCAAAAATGGTTGCTACTAAGAAATTTCCACTTAATGCTTGTAATCCAGTTGCTGCAGCATCAATAAGCGAAAAACCAATTTCAGGATCACTTGTATAATATTGATATCCAAAAAAGACAGCTGCTGGTATTACATAAGGAAGTGAAGGCATAATTTTATTGCCAATTTTTTTTGCTTTTGCTGTAATAGGTGCTGCAATATGAGAAGTAAATTCAGATGGTAGTGAACATTTATCGCCCTGATAATCTGACAAGTCAATTTCATATTCAAGTGGCTTACCATTATTGTAAGCTTGTTCTTTAGGAACCTCTTGTTGATGTCTGCTATGCATCGCATTTACAGATTGCTGAGCATCCATAAAAAAACTAAGCATAAGAAGACAAATCAATATTTTCTTCATATTAAATCTCCAAAAAATTAAAAAATAACCACAATCCAGAATTAAAGTGAAAAAATTATCTTGGGCTTATTAAAGGTTTTTTATAAAAACAATTCAAGCATGCGGCAAATATACAACGTATATTATTTTGTTTATGGGGTCAATTTAATTTATCATTGAAGTTTATGTTTTTTAAAAGTTGGATAATCCCTTACTTTTTTGCAAAATGTTAATTTTTTACAAAAGCACTCCAAAAGAAGAATTTTTTGCCTCTCCCCTTGTGGGAGAGGTCGCGACCAAGGGGAGCGGGTGAGGGGTATTTTACAATTTTGGAGAGCTGCGTATTTGTTTGGTAATGCTTAGATTAGGCATGATGGTGTTGCTCTTTATAAACGCTTTGACACCCCTCACCCGTCGCTACGCGCCGACCTCTCCCGCAAGCGGAGAGGTGAACCGAAGCAATTTCATTTTTTGTCCTGCAGATTGGAAAATGGTATACACCCAACGGATGTATGAATGCAAAAATTTCTTTTTGCAAGATCCATGGCTATTGTTTTATACTCGCTCTTACATCTCTGCGAAGGTATGTTCGTAATGGCGCCCAATGGGTTGTTTTTAAGCTGATGGGTAGTAAGGACAAGTATATTTCATTATGTATAATTTATCCCCCGATAAATCTAAAGAAATTTTAAACATTTGGCATTTTGTTGAACTTTTATCGCCTTTATCAAGTGAAAAAATTGATGATTTTAATGCGAAAGCGCGTGAATTAAAAAATTCTAAACAAGAATTTATTAAGATTTATAAAGATTCGTTATTTTTATTAGAAGCAACACCTTATCTAGATCCAAAACATCAAGAGGCAGGTCATTATTGGCATGCATATATTGGTCATTTAAATTGGACACACGCAGAACATAAAATCAAAGAAAATCTTTCTAAAAATCAACCTGATGATATAATAAAAGCGCCTTCAAAAGTAAATTTTTCTAGACAACGCACTATGCCAATTGCTGCTTTTATTTTAACGGAAGATGGTTTTTTGCATCCTAATTCTTTTGTGATTTCAAGTGCAGCGTGGGCTTTTGGTAAAATTATGAATGGTGATTATCTTAATGATCCCAAATCTTTTTTTCAATTTACCAAAGATGTTGATACCATCAATTATGAAATAACAGCTCTTTTATATGATAAATCTAAAGACGCACAGGAAGATTTTGATTGTGAGGAAGATTTACATGTTGAAATATCAAAAGTAAAAAACATTCCTATTGTCCCCGAAAACATTCAAAAAATAACACAATTTTTAATGGAACGTCTTAAAATCGATCAACATTGTTTAATCGATATCCCTGATATGTGTATTAAAAAATTTGCACCGAAACCGCTTCAGGAAGAACATGTTGAAAAACAAAGTAAAAAAAACAAACCACAACCACCACAGCTTGAAATGTTCAATAGTTTTTTTCTTGATGAAATTCAATTGGTGCAACGTAATTTAAAGACTATTTCTAAAAATTCGGCTATTGGTAAATATTTAGGGTTTGATGCAGATCCACTTGCGCTTGATCCTTTAAATTATAAATTTGCCCTGAATGATTTATTAAGCCCTAAAAATGCCACTTTTGCGCGTTGGCCGCGTGCGTCTTCAACTGTTTTAGCCTCTCTTCAAGAAGCCGCTTTATCAAGTATCCTTAAAGAATTTAAAGATAATCAACGGCAATTATTTTCAGTGAATGGTCCGCCGGGTACAGGTAAAACAACCTTGCTTTATGATTTGATCGTGAATCTTTATGTTGAGCGCGCAACTTCTTTGGCTGTTTTTGATAAAGCTGAAGATGCTTTTGGTAAGAATATTCAATTTACGCCTGAAAATGGTAAATATAGCTACAATGTGCGGGATATTAACCCAATCTTAAAAGGTTATGAAATTATTATAGCCTCGTCTAACAATAATGCGGTTGAAAATATTTCAAAAGAATTACCACTTAGTTCTAAAATTGACTCTGCGTTTCAAGAGGATATTCAGTTTTTTGATTGGCTTTCAAATTTTCAATCACAAGATCCTGAAATTTGGGGTAATTTTGCAGCAATTTTAGGTAAAGCAGAAAATAGAAAGAAATTTGTTCAAAAATTTTGGCAAGGCAATCATGATGTTGAGTCACAAAAAGAATCTTTTTATCCTCGAAAGGATTCAATGAAATCATCTTTTGGGATGGATGATTTTTTAGCCTGTTTAAAGGGAAAAGATATTAAAATTCCTTTACCTTTGCATCAAAAAATACTTGATGATCAAAATGTGATTGAAAATAAAACGAGTGTTTGGCAAAAAACTTGTGAAAAATTTACTGAAAAACATGAAGAGGTTCAGCTTGTTCTTAATGCATTAGATCATTTTGAAAAACATCATCCTTTATATATTCAAAAACTGGAATCTCAGATTGACGAAATTAACAGCTCTATTGAAAAGCCTCTTCAATCAACACCAATAGAGCGTTTAAAAATTATCTTAGATCAAAAACAAAAAGAACTTAAAAATCATAAAAGACCGAAAGATTATGATCATAAAGTGACGCTTAATATTTTAAAAAAACACGGTTTTGATTTTGAGCGCCTTGAAAATGATTTTTTTGGGCGCAAAGATCATGCTGATTTTCATATTGAAAAACCATTTTTTTCCGCTATTTTCGAAAAATTGCGTATTGAACTTTTTCAAGAAGCTTTAAACTTACATGCCTTGTTTATTAAAATAAATGCGAATTCCTTTTGGAATAATTTAAAAATATTTACAGATTATATCAGTGGAACACTTCAAGATCGCTTGATCAAACCAGAACTTTTAAAATCGGCCTGGTATAGTTTTTTTATGGTCGTTCCCGTTGTCTCCACGACGTTTCATTCTTATCGCCAAATGTTTCATCGTTTCGCCGATGAAGAATTAGGGTGGTTGATTATTGATGAGGCCGCGCAAGCGCAGCCCCAACATGCATTAGGATCCATTTATCGTTCCAAAAATGTTGTTATATTAGGGGATCCTTTTCAAACAGAGCCTGTTCAATTATTAGGGGATGTATTGATTAATCAATTTTTTGAAAAAAACGAACTCAATCCCAAAGAATGGTCACCTTGCTTTGTTTCAGCCCAAAATTTAGCCGATCGTACAATGAATTATCAAGCTGATTATGGGAATCAAAAGGTTGGTTTTCCATTGATCGTCCATAGACGTTGTCAAGATCCGATGTTTTCCATTTGTAATGCACTTGCTTATGACGATCGGATGATTTATGCCAGTGCTGAAAATGTTCAAAAATCGTCGGCCTTAGGGAATTCACATTGGATTGATATTCAAGATAAAAATGCGAGAAAAGGCGTGTATGAATCTGACGCTGAATTTTTTGCCTTGCTTGAAAAAATAAATCAAATAAATTTACTTAATCCAGATGATTTGCAAAAATATTTTGTGATCACATTTTATAAAAATTACAGTTTTTTTCTTAAAAAAAGCATTCAATATCATTTGGGATCGTCTTTGTGGGATTTTTGTAAAAATAATGTGGGTACGATCCATTCCTTTCAAGGTAAAGAAAATGACAATGTTTTCTTTATGTTAGGGGCGCAACATGAACAAGATTTTGGGGCACGCAAGATTATGGTTGAAAAGCCAAATGTCTTAAATGTGGGTATTAGTCGTGCGCGTAACAATATTTATATTATTGGCAATAAAAGCCTTTGGCAAAAACACGATAATATAAAAAAAGTGATTAAATTTATAGGGTAAAATGATCAAAAAACTTCAAAAACCAGCAAAATTACGCCCTGGTGACACAATCGCTGTGATCACGCTTTCATGGGGCGGCGCAGGTGCTTTACCTTATCGCTATGAAATAGGTAAAAAGCGTTTAGAAGATATTTTTGGACTAAAAGTCGTTGAAACAAAACATGCGCTAAAAGATCCCGATTGGATTTATAATAATCCAAAAGCACGTGCTGATGATTTGATGGAAGCCTTCGCAGATAAATCTATTAAAGGTATTTTCGCGATGATTGGTGGTGATGAGTCGATCCGGTTATTGCCTTATATCGATTATTCTATTATTAAAAAAAATCCTAAGATTTTTATGGGTTATTCAGATAGTACAGTCACGCATTTGATGTGTTATAAAGCGGGTCTTTCGTCTTTTTATGGCCCTTGTATCATGGTTGATTTCGCAGAAAACATTGAGATGTTTCCCTATTGCATTCAATCTATTAGGCAAGTTCTTTTTGGAAATACGCAATCAAAAGAAATTCTTCCAAATAAAGACGGTTGGACGACTGAATTTTTAGATTGGTTTAATCCAGACAATCAACAGATTAAACGCCAATTACAACCAGCAAAACCTTGGCAATATATTCAAGGAAAAGGATCTGTTCAAGGGCATTTATTAGGCGGTTGCTTGGATAGTTTTTTACATATTAATGGTACTTCACTTTGGCCCACTCTGGATCAATGGCAAAATGCTGTTCTTTTTATCGAAACATCGGAACGCGGTATGGAAATAGATCGTTTTATGGATCATTTGCGTAATTTAGGCGCACAAGGTGTTTTAGCTGTTTTAAAAGCAATTCTTTTTGGGCGACCCGGTGGGCCCATCAATCCAGATCAATTTGTGTTATATGATCAAGCTTTCATTAAAGTTTGTAAAGAATTTGGACGATCAGACTTATCGATCGTAACCCATATGGATTTCGGGCACACAGATCCAAAATTTATTTTACCTTATGGATTACAAGTTGAAATTGATTGTGATCAAAAACGTGTTGTTTTTTTAGAAAAATCAGTACTCTAATTTTGTGTTCTTAATTCTTTAATAGAAAATTAATAAATTTTTATTTATAAAATACATATAGATATAATTTTTTTATAAATTTATACGTATTAATAAATAAATTATATTTGATTTTTTTTATTAATATCCTTATTATGGCAATAATTCTTACCTAATTTGGAAAATGTCAATGAATAAATTTAAATTTTTATACTTCATATTTTTTGTTTCTTTTACGTATAATCTTTATGCCGTAAATACTTCAGATATGGATATTAATTCAGCTACATCCGGTAAAAAAAGATCATTGGAAGCATCTTGTGATCAACAAGAATCTTCCTCAAGCAATGATGCTGATAGTACCCCCCAACACAAAAGACAAAAAACTAAGGGTAACTTCGTACCGAGTTCTTCAAGCAATGCACACGCGCTTACTCCAAATCTGACTGATAAGGATTTATATAGATTAGCGCTTAATTGTGAACAAAAAGAAGATTGTGTAGAAGCATATAAAATCTATGAGAAACTCATTAAAAAAAATAAAGCAAAAACAAAAATTCATCTTGATTCTTTATTTCGCAAGATATGTATGTTGAAAGATGGACAAGGTGTTGAAAAAAACATTCTTAAAGCCATAGAATTAGCAGAGAAAAAATTCGCTCAATGCTCACAATTTAGGGATTTGTATATTGATTGTCTAACGACATTACTTGATGAAATTGATCAAAAATATTTCAAAGAAGATCCGGATATGTTAGTAGAGCTTATTAACATTGAAGATCTTAAAGAAAAATTAATATTTCTTTTTTCTCAATGGGAAAAACCCAAATTCAATAAATTTGTTTATATCTTAGAAAAACTTGATCCTTTATATGAACGCGTTATTAAATTACGTGTGTTTGTAATGCAGGATTTCTTTGCGCGTCTGGATGCAGCAAGTAAAGATAATGCTGGAAATCATCCAAAAATTTTGGCAGACTTTTTTGACTTCTTTATAAATACCTATTCTTCATTGATCACTTTTAATGAAAAAGAAGATGTCATTCAAACAACAAAGGCTTTGGATCTTTTTTTTACATATAATCTTATTAAAAAAAGAAAAAATGCAGCATCAGATGACTATTTTCTTTGTTTAAAAGTAGGTGTTAAATATGAACATCTTATTTCAATTTTTGAAATGGCTCGATTAAAGAAAGAAATAGGTGAAAACCCCGTATGGTTGTACAAAACGGCCTACGATCTAGGGGCTGTGGAAGCTTATGAGCTTCTTGTTGAACATTATAAAAAATCAGAATCTTTTGATGAATTGGTTAAATTCTTAGAGAATGCTTTACCAAAAGGGTACCCAAATGCAGGAGAGGAACTTGCACAAGCATATATACTTCAAAGGTGTAAATATGTGCGTACACATCAACCAAGAAATATAGATGAATGGAAAGAATTGTTTTTTTATATTAAAGATGAATATAATAGTCTTGATGATGTTCAAAAACAAAATTTCGTTCAAACACTTCCATTTGGTGATTCCATTTCAATGGATCAACATAACAGAGCCTATATTTTTGATCTTAAAAATGCACGTGATGCAGGATTAGAGGAAAATAAATTTATTGATAAGGTTTTAGATTATTTAAAAAATATTGGTTTTAATGAAAAGTCTAATTGCATGTTGTATGTAAGTAATATAAAAGTTCTTCTTTCCTATAATATTCTGACTTGTTACGAGATCTTTAAAACAAAAGGCGGTGATTTTGGATCTTCGTCGAATTTACTTTATGCGGGTGCTGGACGCAATATAATCATTCATCCTGAAAACCAAGATGCAACGTTAGAAGAGAGGGCTTGGGCTTATTATCAAATGGTTACTTCTGTATGGAATCACTTGATGGAGATTAAAGAAAAGGAATATAGAGATTTTCTAGTGACGCGTTTTGCAAATGAAGCACTTGGCAGTAATACACTTTGCATGGAAGGCAAATTAAAAGATATAGATGATTGGTACTCAAAGAACATACATCTTTTTGAAGGCGCTGATTTATCAAAGAAATACACAGATGATTATTGTTTATCAAAAGATGAGGTAAATCTTATATGTGCTTTTTATGAAGATCTTCGTTGTCTTGCATTATGTGATAATGGATATCAGTTGTTTAAAAGGGATTTTGAAAGTTATCAGAAGGTTATACAATCGGCGACATCTGATTGTGTTAATTTAGATCAAACCCCTATCAATCTGTCCTTTTTAAAAACGATTTTGTGTGATCTTAACAAGCAGCTTGAAGAAAAAGAGACAATTTTACTTGAAAAGCATAAAATGTCGATTGTAGAACAATTTAAAAATCTTCTTGTAGGTAAAATGTCATCTCAAGGCATCATTGAGGCAGAGAAAATTAAATCTACATTAGAAGATTGCTGTGGATACGAGATTGATCTTGATGCTTAATTGATTGTTTTTCAATAAGTTTTATGGATTCTACTATCAAGCCCTGAGAGATCCACACGAATTTAAACACAGTTAAATTCTAGGATTTCGTCGTTGCGATGAGTCGAAGACGAAGAAGCAATCCAGAAAACAGCCTTTAAAAAGCTATAAATGTTGATTTTAGGACTGGATTGCCGTGCAGCTTCGCTGCTTCTAATGACCAAGACTTAAGATGTTGATAACAAGTCATTTTTTTTGACATCATTTTCCGGTTTTCTTAACAGCACATATCCCAACGATTGAGCACGCGACATTATATTTTTTAAAACTCTGTCTTTG